>CAZQTQ010000050.1:0-16360 GCA_964596025.1 uncultured Rickettsiales bacterium | reverse complement strand
CGGGCCCTTCTGGTACCGGCGGGAAAGGCCCGCATCGCTGTCCTGGAGGGACTGAGACAAAGAGAAGAGGACTAGCCCTGGAGGGAATCCTCAGGGGAGGGACGGGCTGGAACGGTCGGGGAGGTCGGGCTTCGCCAACCCGGGTGACGGTCTCGCCTGAGCCTAGGCGCTCGCCGGAGCCGCCCCGGACCCCTGGGATGTCGCGCCCGTGTACGCGAGCGAGGCCTGCACAGCCGCCAGGTTGAGACCGGCGGGCGCCCCCCCCTCGGCAACGGCCAAGGCCAGCTCCGGACTGAGGACCGAAAGGGCCGGACCATCGAGGCTGAATCCAGGATTCTGAGCCGGCGGCAGCCCTGCGGGCTTGACGGTACTCCCCAGAACTCCAGGGGCCAGAGTCCCCGGAAGGAGGACTGTGGGGCGAACCCCTGGGCCCACTGGATTGGCAGAGGGGGACAAAGTCAACGGTATCGCCTCGAATCCAGCGCCTTGGCTGGGGACGAAGGAGCCGCCGGCGATGGGGGTCAGCGGCGGGGGTTCAGTCCCCCCGCTGCGACCCGCATCCGAGCCAGGGGACGCCCCTTGGGCGGGTCTCTGCACAAAGTCAGGACCCGTCGGATCGGAAACTGGGCGAGCGGGGTCAAGCTCGGCGGCCTCAGGAGCTCGGCCGACCACGGGCTCCACGGAGCGCCCCTCCGCCGCCTCGACCCGTTCCGATGCCTCAGCTGCCCGATTCACGATCGCTGCGGCGCGGACAGCAGCCCGTGCCATACCCTCCATCCGGCCAGCCGAGGCCGCGACCTGCAGGTCGGCCGGGGAGGGATCCGCAGGGGCCAGGGCGGCCCGTCGGACGCGTCGAGCCCTGGTGACGGTACCTTCGGGCGTGGACTCCCCCCCGGTCTTGATCGTCACCTCTCCCCCGACCGCGTACATTCGACCGTCGGGCCCTTGCACGTAGGAGAAGGAGGCGGGGCCAACCAGCCCACCTCCGGCGCTGATGTGGGCCGCCTCATGAGCCATCACCTTCCGCTCGATCTGCTCTAGCCTGCGAATCAGGGCCTTGTCGGCCTTGCTCATCCCGGTACTGGCAACCATTCTCGCCTTGCTCACGCGGCTTCTAGATCGAGCAGTCCCCTCCTTCGACCGACTCGCCAGCCCCTCGTCTCGCTGGCCCGTTTCGGTGCCAGCCGAGGGCGCCGGGGGACGCAGCGCCGCCAGAGCCTTCACCAGAGCTTGGCGCACACGGAAGGGGTTCTCCGGATCGTCTGGGACCGAGTCGTCGTAGGCTACCGTCCCAGTGTCCTGGTTGACCAAGGTAACGGTTCCGCCGGTAGCCGTCGTCTCCGGCAGCATGACGCCCAGTCGGTTGTAGATGCCGCCCTCGTAGTAGGTCGAGCTGCGGGACCCTTCGATGCTTCCGTACGGACTGGTCGTGATCTCCGAGGCAGGCAACGGGCCCGAGGTCTGGGTGAAGTCCAGGGGCGACGGGCGCACGACGAACTGGCCGAGCTTTGCCTCGGAGAGGAGAACTTTGCTGTGGGCACCCGCAAAGACGCGGTGTCCCATGGGCCAAGCGATCCGGATACTCCCAGTTTCTCCTCTCGCGAGCGCAGGTCAAGCGCCTTGTGTGACGGGAGACAGAGTCGAACAGACGCAAGAATGCTCCGAATCTACGCTTCGCCCCCCCGGTTGTGTCCCCAAATTCAACCGATCCGAGACCTCCAGCGGTCCGATCGAATGAGACATAAGTAAATGTATTTATTACGTAAACAAATTAGTTGCGCCCCGCATGGTAAAAACTGCCACAACCTGTCCGCCCTTTGCTAAGATTTTTCAAGACTCGCGTCAGCGGTGGGACCGAAGCGGTTGTTGAAGCGGTTGTTGTTTTTTGCGGATGTTGTAGTGGACTGAAGCTGCTGAACTGGTTCGATTGCACACGGGTAGGCCACGGCCCTGAAAGGGGCCGTGGCTTTTCTCCGTCTTGTAGAATCGGTCGACGATGACCGACCCCGCCCAAAAACCCGGCGATATTGTCCCCGACGATTCGGGCGACCCGGCTGCAGGCGAGGACATTCCTCCGGTCCACGACGACACCGATCTTCCGACCGACGGGCACGGCACCAGTATCCCCGTCGTCCCGGCTCACGAGCCGGCGCCTGATCCCACGGGCTCGACCAGCACCCCACTACCGTCTTGGGACGACTCGGTGGCCGACGAGTGGGATCTCAGCGACGACGAAACGATCCCGGCCATCAACCTGGCGATCACCGCATCTGGCATCGACCCTTACAGCGTCCCCGAAGCCACCGTCGACCTCACGCAGGTGCGACGCAACGAGAGTTCCCTGAGCCAGGTCTCGACGCAGAGCGGACCCTTGGTTCTCAAGAATCCAGAGTGGAACTCGGGAGAACTCGAGGCGCCTGGGGTGGCCGAACCCGTCCAGGCCCCCGAGTCGGTCGGCAAGGACGACTTCTTCCCGGAACAGGAGGATGCAGGACCGAGCATCCGCATCCTGGCCGATGGCTCGATGATCGTGGAGGGGGAGGAGGACTCCGCTCCAACGCAGCCGACCGCAGCGATCTCCTTTGTGTCGCTCCAAGGGGAAAAGGCCAATGACCTCCCGCCTGACCCCCTCAAACCCCTCCTCGAGCAGGTCGAGGACAAGACCGGGCGCCGGGTCGACCTCTGCCTCGACCCGGTCGAGGTCACCGATCGCAAGAGCCCCTTTGAGCTCCCGGCCCGCTACACCTGGTTGGCCCGCCTCGGCGAAGGCGGCCAGGGCTCGGTCGAGTTGGTGCAGGACCACGACCTGGGACGATCCGTGGCGCTCAAGACCCTCCACCTCCACAAGCAGGACGATGGCCGGCTAATCGATCTCTTTCGGGAGGCCCGCATCACCGGCCAACTGGAGCACCCCCACATCATCACGATTTACGATGCAGGCGTCCTTCCCGACGGCCGCATTTACTACACGATGCGGCGGATGCCGGGCGACTCCCTCCACAATGTCCTTTCGCTGCTACGGCGCGGGCACCCCGAAGCCGAGGCGCGTTGGGGGCGGATGGCCCTGATCCAGGTCCTCGAGAAAGCCTGCCACGGGGTTGGCTATGCCCACGCCCGCGGCGTCATTCACCGCGACCTCAAGCCGGCCAACATCCTGCTTGGCGGACACGGCGAAGTTCTGGTGGTGGACTGGGGGATCGCCCGCGTTTTGGGGCGGGATATCGACACCCCTTCGATGCGCCGCCTTTGGTCGCAGGCTGGAGAGCCGCGCAAAGAGAGAGTCCGGGGCAGCCCCCCGTACATGGCGCCCGAGCAGGTCCAGCACCCCGATCAAGTCACTCCGGCCGCCGACGTCTTCTGCCTCGGGGTCGTCCTCTATCAGACGCTCTGCGGAGTCTCCCCCTTCCTCGGCGCCTCGGTCGACGAAACGGTCGAAGCCCTCTGCCACGAGAAGCCGCTGCCCCCTCGGGAACGCGCTCCCGACAAGAACATCCCGGCCGAGCTCGAGGAAGTCTGCCTCCGCGCCCTTGAGAAGTTCCCCGGCCATCGCTACTCAGACGCAAGCGCCATGGCCGAGGGACTAAGCGGCTTTCTGAGCGGAAAGCGACGCAGGGCGATGGCTACCCGGCGCCTCCGGGACGCCCGGTCCATGGGCACCCGCTACCGCGTCCTGGCCGAACAGGCCTCCGAGGAGCGCTCCAAGATTCTCCAGATTGCCGGACCCATCGGTACGGCAACGCTGCTGCAGCGCGGGGAGAAGCTCCGGGCCAGCAAGGACCAACTGGCAAGCCTCGAGCGCGCCTCGGACGGTCTATTCTCCGAGGCGGTGTGGGCCCTGCACCGGGCGCTCCACCTCGATCCGGACAACCGGGAGATCCGCGAGGAGCTGGCAAAGCTCTACGGTGAACGCTATGCGGAGGCCGAGCGCCTCGGTGCGACACGGGAAGCCGCCTTTTACCGGGCGATGCTCCGGCAATTCGACGACGGTCGCTGGGGGCGCTGGCTGCGGACCGGCGCCGAGCTCGCGGTCAAAGTCGAGCCCAACGACAGCCTTCTGCTCCTGACCCGGCTGGAGGAGCGATCCGGGCGGCTCGTGCCCGGCGAAGTCCTCCACTCCGACGGCCCCAATCGCTGGTTTGTCGCTCCGGGACGCTACGCCCTGGTCCCAGACACCGGCCTCGACGGAAGTGGGCGGACGTGGCACTACCCGATCCGGCTCGGGCGTGACCAGGTAGCCCGCGCCACCATCGACTTGCGAGGGGCCGACGAGGCGGGCGAACTCTTCTGCTTTGTGCCTGGCGGCCCCCTACTGCGCGGGGGCGATCCCGAGGCCGCTGGCTCAGGGCCGGAGGAGCTGCTGGACATCGGGCCCTTCGCGCTGGCACGACACCCCGTCACTGTCGGGGCCTTCGGACGCTTCCTCGAGGCGGTCAAGGCCACCGACCCGACGCAGGCAGCCCTCCATCGGCCCGTCGGCTTCGACGCGCTGCGCGAGGCCGGCGAAAAACGGCCCGTAACCGGGGTGACCCTCGCCGACGCCGAGGCCTACTGCCAGTGGCTCTGCGAAGCAACTGGCATCCGGCTGCGCTTGCCCACAGCGGATGAGTGGGAGAAAGCGGCTCGGGGAGCCGACGGCCGTTCCTACCCATGGGGGGAGTCCTTTGGACCGCAGCGCTGCGCTTCGCTCGCACTGGGGAACCCGGCAGGCCCGGCCCCCGAGGTCGGGTCCCATCCCGACGACCGATCGCCCTTTGGCATCGAAGACCTGTCCGGAGGGGTGTGGGAGTGGACCTCGACCGCAGCCTCTCCTCGGCGGCAGATCGTAGTCGGCGGCTCCCTGATCTCCGAAGCCGCCGGCTGCCGCTGCGCCGCCCGCCGCGCCATCGACACCGACACCGACATGCCCGTCCTGGGATTTCGCGTCCTCCGCGAAGTGGGTTAGCCGCCGCCTATTCCGGCCGGCCGCCCGCCGGCTGTACCGCGGGATTGCCGCGCACTCGGGCCTCCTCCACCACCACCTCTCCCCACAAGGCCGGACCCGCACGGCTCAGCACGACTTCCAACCGTCGCTCCCCGCGCATTTCGGCCCGCGCCGCTGCCTGCAGCGGGCCAAAGGCCAGGCCCTGAGCAAGCGAAAAGCGGACGGGCACGACGCCGTCCTCGTCAGACGGGCGATCGTAGAGGACGAAGTGAACGGGGCCGTCCTTCAGTTGGAGAGACACGCGGGCTTCGAGACGCAATTCGAGGGCAGCGTCGATGCCTGGCGGTCCCGCCCCATCAGCTCGGACCCACTCGGGTCTCCAGTAAACAAAGGGCAAAGGTCTCCCGGCCAGAGCCAGGCACAGGTAGTCGGTCTCGCGGGCCCGCAGCACGAGGCCTAGGGGCCTCAGCTCCAGGTCACTGAGGAAGCCGTCGTCGTTCTTGTCCCATTTCGCCCAGGAAGCCTCACCAAGGTCGCGAGGGAGTACTCGGCTCCGAACTTGCCCCCAGGCCTGCTTCGGTCCCAAAGAGACCTGAATCTGGCGCGGCACGAGGGCGCGAATATCAGGGGCCTCCGAGCGCTCCAGGGCCGCGGCCTCTCCCGCCGACGCAGACGTCGAGACAGGGAGAGTCCAGAGAGACACCACCGCGAGGCAGCAGGCCCCAGGCAGGCCACGCCAACCGGTCCCTCGCACTCGCCGTAGAAGGAGCCGCTTCATTTCCCCATTCTGCGGCCGCGGCCCCGAGGACCCAAGCCCGGCGCGGTATAACCCCAGGCCTATGGGCTCCTTCGACTTTACGATCGGTAGCAAGGCCAGCCGTTGTTCGGCCCGCACCGGCCGACTGACGACGCCACACGGAGTGATCGAGACCCCGGTCTTCATGCCCGTCGGGACGCGTGCCGCCCTGCGGGCCCTGACGCCGGACCAAGTCCTCGGCACCGGCTCCCAGATCGTGCTCGCCAACACCTACCACCTCGCCCTCCAGCCCGGAGAGGCCATCGTCGCCCGGATGGGTGGGCTCCACCGCTTCATGGCAATGCCTCTGCCCATCCTCACCGATTCGGGTGGCTTCCAGGTATTCAGTCTGCCGAAGAAGCAGATCACCGAAGAGGGCGTGACCTTCTCCTGGGAGCGGGGGGGAGCGCCCTTTCAGATGACGCCGGAGAACTCGATCGGCATCCAGGAACAGCTCGGTGCCGACATCATCATGGCCTTTGACGAGTGCGTCCCCTACCCCTGCGACAGGGGCTACGCCGAGCAGGCAGTCGAGCGTACGACTCGGTGGGAGAAGCGGTGTCTCGAAGCAAAGACCCGAGCCGACCAGGCCCTCTTCGGTATCGTCCAGGGCTCGACCTTCGAAGACCTCCGCCGCCAGTCGGCTGAGGCCCTCGTGCCCTTGGACTTCCCGGGCTACGCCATCGGCGGCCTCAGCGTGGGCGAAGGACTCGAGGTCATGGACGAGACCTTGGGCTGGACCACACCACACCTGCCCGAAGACAAACCGCGCTACCTAATGGGCGTCGGGCTCCCCGAAGACCTGTGGTGCGGCGTAAAGCACGGTGTGGACATGTTCGACTGCGTCATCCCCACCCGCCACGCACGCGGCGCCGTCCTCTACACCTTTCAGGGGCGGATGCGGGTCTCGAACAAGCGCTTCCGCAAGGACCGCCTACCGCCCGACACGACCTGCCCCTGCTACACCTGCACCCACTTCAGCCGCGCCTACCTCCACCACCTCTTCGCTTCCGAGGAGGTCACTGGGACCGCGCTTGCATGCATCCACAACATCAGCTTCCTCCAGCAGCTCATGGCCCGCATCCGAGGGGCCATCGAGGAGGACCGGTTCGAGGAGAAGAAGGAAGAGTTCTTCGCGAACTATGGGACCAGCTACGGGCCGGGGGCAAGGCCGTCGGGGCGCCTTCAGGACTCCCCCTAGGCAGAACTCAATCGCTAGTTGTCCAGCTTCCAGCGCTTGGGACGTTCGTCCTCACCGACGGCCGCGGCCTTTTCGTCTTCGGCCTCCTTGGCCGAAGCCTCCAGCCGCTTGCGCTCGGCCTCTTTGTCGAGCTGGGTCGCCTCTACCGTCTTATCGCCAGCGATGGGCTTGCCGGTCTCGTCCAAGGCCTGGCCCAGATCGTTCAAGATCGTGCCCAAGAGCCAGCTCTGCAAGAGGACCTCGAGCTGCGGTTCGCGCCCAAGCATCTTCGCGCCGTGCCCTACGCCGTAGTAGACCTCCGTGTGTAGGGGGACGGTCACGTCCCGCTCGAGGATCTCCGCGGACTTGCGGGAGTAGCCGTCTTCCACGGAATAGACCTGCAGCAGACGCTTGACCTGAAGCTTGGGAATGCTCGAGATGATGTTCACCCCGTCGTAGCCGAGGCCGGGCGACAGCAGCGCCACGGACACGATCCCGTCGTCCTCAGTCGCCCGGAGGAAGCCGAGAGAACCGCCGAGGTCGGCCCCAGCGATCTGGACTGGGACCTCACCCGCGCGCTCCCGCAGTTGGGCCTCAGCTGCCTTGAGATCGCGACCCATCTCCGCGAAGTCCTCGTCCATGAATATCTCGCGGTCGAGGGGCTGGCCCTCCTTCATCATCGACCGACCGTGGCCCCGGAGATCGAAGACCAGGCCGGCGAAGCCCAAGCGGGACATCTTCTGGGCCATATAGGACCAGTCCCGGCAACTGCGGAACGGCTCGTGAACAAAGAGGATGGCGCCCTTGGCCTTGCCCCGTTCGGGGGCGAAGTAGTTGGCCCAGAGCTCAACCCCATCGTCGGACAGGAACGAAAACTCTTCCCCCCCGATGGGATCGGCCTCGGAGTCGGCTCCGGCGACGCCGGCGGCGTCTTCCGCAGCCAGGAACCCTGCGGGCGAGGCAATGGCCAGCGCCAACACAAGGAAGAAGACATTCCAGCGGCTCTCTGGCACGCACCCTCCGCAGGGACCGGTGAGGCGGCAATCGCCTCGTTCCGCCCCCGTGGCTCCGACTCCACCCGGGCCTTCAGGCAGAGCACAGATTCGCCAAGTTAGCAGAGCGAATCGGCCCTGGGTATCAGGGGCCAATCAGGAAGAACAGACCGAATAAACGGGAGACAGGGTCAACAACTGGGAGTAGGGACCAACGGCCGTCCCCTTGGGGGCGGGACCTCAGGCTTCGGCTTCTTCCGCCGTGTCGGACGCGAGGGCGTCCTGGAGATCTCCGCCACCTACGACGGTCAGCCGAGCCCGGCCCTTGTCCTTGCCCGGCTTTCCATTGAGCCGGTCGATGCTATCGCGGAGTTCCGCAACCTCATGCTCAATGCGCTGGTGGATCGCGGCCACTTCCTTCTTGAGCACTTGGACCTCAAAAGCCAGATCCTCGTGGGTTCCCCCAAAGAAGATCGACTGCACAAAGGACCCGACGCTGCGTTTGACACCCATCTTCAGCCCAGCATAGCAGCGGTTTTGCTCTCCCGCGCCTCAAGCCACAGGCGGTGGTCAACGCGGCACTGGGGGTGTAGGCTCCGCTCGCGGTCATTCGCCCCATTTCGGAGCCCACCATGTCCCGAATTGTCGACGTAAAAGCGCGCGAAATCCTAGACTCCCGTGGCAACCCCACGGTCGAGGCTGAGGTGCACCTCGAGAGCGGAGTCTTCGGCCGAGCCTGCGTGCCAAGTGGGGCGTCGACAGGCGAGCACGAAGCCTGCGAACTCAGGGACGGCGACCCAGGCCGCTACCTCGGCAAGGGGGTGACGCAGGCGGTCGAGCACGTTCGGGGCGAGATCCGAACTGCAGTGATCGGGCGGGACGCCCTGGACCAGTGCGGGCTGGACCGCTGCCTTATCGAGCTGGACGGCACCCCCAACAAGGGCCGGCTCGGAGCGAACGCCATCCTCGGCGTCTCGCTAGCTACAGCGCGTGCCGCAGCCAACCTCCTCGATCTGCCCCTGTACCGCTACCTTGGCGGAGCAGGAGCCCGGCTGCTGCCGGTGCCGATGATGAACATCCTCAACGGTGGGGAACACGCGGACAACAACGTCGACATCCAAGAGTTCATGATCGTCCCCGTCGGCGCGAAGAGCTTCGGCGAGGCCTTGCAGATGGGCGCGGAGGTCTTTCACCATCTGAAGGGCGTCCTCAAGAACCGGGGGCTGGCCACATCAGTAGGGGACGAAGGCGGCTTTGCGCCCATGCTCGAGTCCAACGAAGCGGCGCTGCAGGTGGTGATGGACGCCATCGCCAAGGCGGGCTACCAGGCAGGGGGCGACATCGTACTCGCGCTGGACGTGGCCTCCGCCTCCTTCTATTCCAACAAGAAGTACAACCTGGAGGGCGAAGGCCGGAACGGCATGACGCCCGACGAGATGATCGACTGGTACGTGGACCTCGTTGACCGCTACCCGATCTTGTCGATCGAGGACGGACTGGACGAGAACGACTGGCAAGGCTGGCGGCGGCTCACGGCGCGTCTAGGAGACCGAGTTCAGCTGGTTGGTGACGACCTCTTTGTGACCAATCCGGAGCGCTTGGCCACCGGCATCAAGACCGGAGCGGCCAACTCCATCCTCATCAAGGTCAACCAGATCGGCACCTTGACTGAGACCTTGGACGCGATGGCCTTGGCCGGACGAGCCGGCTACACCTGCGTCGTCTCGCACCGCTCCGGAGAGACCGAGGACAGCACGATCGCCGACCTGGCGGTCGCCTCGAACGCGGGTCAAATCAAGACCGGCTCCCTGAGTCGAAGCGATCGCATCGCCAAGTACAACCAGTTGTTGCGCATCGAGGAGCACCTTGGTGACTCCGCCCAGTACCTGGGACGAGAGGCCTTCGCTTCCATCGGTCGGGCCACAGCCGAGCCAGCGATTGAGAAGGCGAAGGCCAAGAGCAGCCGGGCCCCGCGGAAAGCCCGGGCGAGCCGACGCAACTGAGGCTGGGCCAGACCTTCAGTCGAAGGGAACGAAGACCGGCCCCCGTCCCGCGCCCAGATCCAGAGCGCCTTCGAGGCCCCGAGCCACCCAGGCTTGGGCGCTTTCCGCAGCCTCCCTCAGCGTCTGCCCCCCAACGAGCGCACAGAGAAATGCCGCCGAGTGGGCACAGCCCGTTCCATGATCGTGGGTGGAAGGCTTGCGGTGCGTAGCGATTCGTTCGGGCGAACTGCCCACTTGGCAGAGCCAATCAACGCATTGGTCGGGCTCCTCGCTGTGCCCCCCCGTAACCACCACCGCAGGGAGCCCCCGCTCAACCAACGCGTGGGCCGCCTCCTCTGCAGCAACACCCTCGAAGCCAGCACCGAGCAGCGCGCGGGCCTCGGGGAGGTTGGGGGTCGCCACCGTCGCGCGGCCCAGGAGTCCCCCCCACAGGGCCTGGCAACCGGCTGCATCCAGCAAGACCGCGCCACTACTCGACCGAAGAACGGGATCGACGACTAGGAAGCCCCCGTAGTCCGCCCGCTCCAGGGCTTCGACGAGACCCCGAACTGCGGCAGCGCTGCCCAACATCCCCGTCTTGATCCCGGCCACGGGCAGATCCTGAAGAATCGCATCGACCTGCTCGCGGACCCAGCCGCCCTCAATCGGCATCGACGCGTGTACCCCGCGGGTGTCCTGCACCGTCAGGCCCGCCACCGCCGCGGTTCCGTACAGGCGGTGCGCGGCAAACACGCGCAGATCGGCCTGCAGGCCTGCCCCTCCAGAAGGGTCGCTTCCGGCAAGGGTCAGGACGATGGGTGGCCGAATCGAGGGCATGCCGAGGCGGAGTATAGTGCGGGCCCTTCCCTCCCCGGAGCCCCGATGAGTCCTCCTGACGAAGCCGCCACCAAAGCCAAGAGCCCCGCGAGCAGTCGCGTTGAGATGGCCCAGCACGTCTTCCCCGGCCAAGCGAACAGCCGCGGCACAGCGTTTGGTGGCCAGATCCTCGCCTGGATCGACATCGCGGCCGGAATTTCCGCTGGCCGCTTCGCTGAGGGGCCGGTGGTCACCGCTTCCATGGACGACGTCCACTTTCTGCGCCCAATCCGCGTCGGGGATGTGGTGCTCCTAAAGGCCCAGGTGAACTTCGTTGGCTGCAGTTCGATGGAGGTAGGGGTTCGGGTCGAAGGCGAGGCTTGGGGGGGCGGCGAAAAAAGCCGCTACCACGCGCTCTCGGCCTACACGACCTTTGTGGCCCTGGATCAGACCGGCCGACCCCGCCCCGTCCCGCGCTTGACCCTCGAGACGGACGAAGATCGGCGCCACGCCGATGAAGGCCAGCGCCGGATGGGAGACCGGCGAATGCGCCGCAGCGAGCGGGGGCGGCGCCTGGAACCTAGCGGGGTCGGGGACTAGGCTCCTGGAGTGAGAACTGCCGGCCCACTTGGGACTCTCCTCGCCGTTTTGGGCCTCGCCTCGGGCTGCCCCCACCCCGATCGGGCACCCGAGGAGCTGGAGGACCTCCTGCTCTTCGCCTTCGCGCACTACCCCACCGACGACCCCACCCACGACGCCTCGCTGGCCGATGCAGCCGAGAATTTGGAGGCATGGTGGGAGGGACTCGAAGGGAGCGATGCGGAGGGCTTCATCTACGAAGCAGAGCTCGCCCACCCCGGAAGCGCCGAACTCGATGCACTGTCTCCGGCCCCGACCTACGCCGAGGGCGGGGAGACTGTGGGGGTCCTCGTAGTCCGCGAGGTGGACTGCACGCTCACCCGTACCGAAGACGTCTACCTAGACGACAACCAGCTGGAGCGCTTCCCCGAGGACTACGTCGCCTACCAGCGCAGCGGTCAGTCCGACTACGGCTGCTACCGCAACCGAAGCTGCCCCGAGGCTATGTGGAGGGCCCACATCGAGAAAGAGACCGCATTCCTCAGTGTGCACTACACCTTTGACGTCCACTCGGGCGTCCGCTACGTGAACGCCCTGCCGGCCGGCGCCGCCCTGACGGCGGCGACCAAGGAAGCGCTGTACAGCCGGGCTTGGCTGGTCGACGAGGCCGTCGTGGACCCGCCGGAGTTGGGGCGCTTTCGCCAGAGCTACACCTTCGAGGCCCTCATCCCCCAGGCCTCGTCCGTCCTCGTCTTCTATGCCCTGTGGACCGGGTTGGAGTCGGACACCCTGATAACCGATAGCGCGCCCTTCCTCGCCGGCTACATCGACGGGACCAAGGCCTACCTGAGCCAGCTGGAGAGCCATTGCCGCGACTAATCGCTTCGTTTCTCTTGGGGTCCCGCAAACCGCCGGTCCCCGCTAGAATTGCATGCTCCCGAATCCGCGGGTGGAGGCAGAAACCGGCGTGAGCGACGGCAGTTTTTCTCCGAGTCTGGGGAGGGCCGGACCCTACGAGATCCTCGATCTCCTGGGCCAAGGCGGCATGGCAGCCGTGTACCTCGCCCGCGACACGAGGGACGACAGCCAGGTCGCCCTGAAAGTCCTGGCCCGGATGCGGCCGTCCTGGGTCCACCGCTTTACGCGAGAGTTCGAAGCCGCCCAACGGGTCGACCACCCCAACGTCGTCCGAGTCCTCGAAGCCGGCGACGAAGACGGCCTCGCCTACTTCTCGATGGAGCGAGTGGAGGGGGTGACCGCCGCACGCTACGTCCTGGGCCTCCAGGCCGGCGACCCCTTGCCGCCCCCACCGCCTCCGGAGACCTCCGGCCCACTGCCGAAGGTCGATGTCGAGGCCCTGCGTCGCACCCTGCAGGTCGCCATCCAACTGGCCGGCGCAGTGGGGGCGATTCATGAGGTGGGGCTGGTGCACCGCGACCTCAAGCCAGGCAATGTACTCGTGACCAAGGAGGGCGTGGTCAAGCTCGTCGACTTTGGGGTGGCGAAGTGGCTCGAAGAGCAGACATCGTTTACGCAAGTCGGCCACGTAGTCGGCTCGTATTCGTACATGGCACCCGAACAGATCACGGGCAATCAGGTAGACCACCGCGCCGACCAGTACGGCATGGGGGTCCTGCTCTATGAACTCCTGACCGGGGCCCCACCCTTTCGGGCGCGTCGGCCGCAGGAGTACCTGTGGCTTCACTGCACCGCAGCGCCCGACCCCCTGAGCCGCCGCCTCGAAGGCATTCCGCCTCGGCTGGATCAAGTGCTCTTGACGATGCTCGCCAAGGAACCGGCGGACCGCTTCGAGAACATGCGGCAGGTCGAAGGCGGGCTTCTGTCGGTCCACGAACAGGTCGAGGGCGGGGCATCGATCGGTAGCGGCATTACTACGACCGATTCTGGGCCCATCGTATCCACTGAGGGCGAGGAGGGAGCGCCCCATCCCCTGGTGAACCCCGATGCCCTTGACGATCAGACCCTTCGCTCCACCGACGAGGTCTACCAACAGCTCCGTCGCAAGCTCGACGCGGAGCGAGAAGCCGGCAGTACCCCCGCCGCGGAGGTGCAGCCCAGGTCGCACAGCGAGCCCAAGACCCCGCCTTCGAGTCCGGACGGGCTGAAGGAGCAACAGCAGGCCCTCCTCGCCGAGGAAGACACGACGGCAATCATGCGGCACGAGGACCGCGAGAAGGCAAGTGGCGAAGGAGGCGTCAAGAAGAAGAACCGGAGAAAGAAGCGCGCGCATCTGGCCGCGGTGGTCACAGCTCGCCATGTGGGTCGCAAGCCCGTACTCGACGACCTCATCGCACAGCTCCGCAAAGCCCGCAAGACCGGGGTGAGGGCGGTGCTTGTAGAAGGCGAGGAGGGAGTGGGCAAGACCCGACTGCTGCACACCTTCCGCGGCCTGGCTTGGGTCAAAGGGGGCAGGGTAGCCATTGGTCGCTGCCACCCTTCGGGTGGAGCCAACTGGGCCCCCTTCCACGACATCCTCCTGCGGCTCGCGGGACCGGGTCTCGCGCGGAGCCACTCCGAGCGCCTCCTCGGCACCGAGCGCGACCTCCTCCTCCGCTTCTTTCCCGCCCTCGGTACCTCGGAGGGGCCGCTAGACGGGGCGACGACGACGGGAACGGTCACCCTAGGCGATGACGTTCACGATCGGGTACAGCGCGCCGTGTGCGAAGTACTGCGGCGCGCGGCGCGGGACGGCCCACTGGTGATCGGCATCGAGGACGTGCACTGGGCAGACATGAGCACGATCCGGCTGGTCCGCATGCTCTTGCGCCGACTCGCCCCACCGACCGAGGCGCCGGTACTCCTCGTTCTTACCTACCGCGGAGAGGAACTGACGAGCAGTGATGCCACACGTCCCATGCTCATTCCCTCGATCTCCGACCTCGAAAACGTCAGTAGCGTTCAGGTCGATCCTCTGGGGATAGAGGAAATCCGAGAGGTCATCCAATCGGTCACCGTCGACGTGGCTGTGTCCTCAACCCTCGTCGATCGCCTCGCAGTCGCCTCGGGGGGAAACCCACGCTACGCCGTCGAGGTTGCCCGCTCCCTCGTCGAAGCGGGTGGAGCGGCCGGCGACGATGCCCCCTGGGAACTCCCCGACGCGCTGCGCACCGCCTACGCTCGGCGCCTCAACAGCCTGAACAAGGCCGCACGCGACGTGGCTCGCTGCATCGCGCTCATCGGCAGAAACCCGCCCCTGCTCGTCCTCCGGGGCGCCTCAGGCTTGGGGGGCGTCGAGTTCGAGGACGCGATAGGCCAATTGGAAAACCGGCGCGTTATCGACGTGGACCGGCGTGGCCACCAGGATCTGGCAACCCTCCACTCGGAAGCCCTGCGGACTGCGGTCCTCGACTCCATATCGACCTCACAGGGGCGGGCCCTGCACCGGCGCGCCGCCGCCGCCTGGCTGAAGGCGGGTGGGGAAATCCGAGGGGCCTCAGCCCAGGCCGCCCGCCACCTCTACGCCGCTGGCGAGGAGCGCGCCGCCTTCCCCCACGCCTTGGAGGCGGCCCACGAGGCGAGCGAAGCCTACGATCTCAACTCAGTGCGGCGCTGGATGGCGCAGATCGGAGACCCGGGCAAGGCCCTGCGAGCGGTCTCGGCGGCAGCGGTCTACCGCTACCACATGCTGCGCTTCACCGTTGCGCTGAGCGACGGCGACTTGGACCGGGCCCAAGAAGCGATCGAAGCGGCAGCTTCGGTCGCACCCGAGGAGCGGGATCAACTGGAGACGGCACATGCTTGCGCCAAGCTCCACCTCCGCACCGGAAACTACCTCGCAGCGGTCCAACTCTGCCGGCGTGGGCTAAAGGACGGCCGTCGAATGGCCGCAGAAGACCTAGCCGTCCGCTTCTCGCTGAGCGGAGCCAAAGCAGCCCGACGTTCCGGCGACCCGCAGTCGGCGCTGGCCTGGCTCGCTGAGGCGGACCTCTTGGTCTCAGGCAACCCCGAACTGGAGTCCCTTGCCGTCTCGATCGCTTGGACTCGATCCGCTGCCCTCTTGGACCTGCACCAGGAAGACGAGGCCGAAACCGAGGTCCATCGCGCCATTCAACTCGCAATTCGGAGCGACAAGGTTCGGGCAGAAGCCGGCTTCCGAACCAACTTGGCCGTCTTGGCCTGGCGGCGGGGAGACCTCATCGAGGCCCGGACCCAGCTCGAACGCGCCGGAGCCATCTTCGAGGAGATGGGCGAAGGGGAGAGCCTCCCAGCGAGTCGAGGGAATCTCGCCCAACTGGACCTCCTCGAGGGGGACTTGGAAGCGGCCAATCGGGGGGCGCAGGCCGCTTGGGCAGGCTTCCGACGCCTTCGCGACCGCGACGGCACGATCTCCTCAGCCGCTACGGTGCTCGCGGTCGCACGGGCTCGCCAGGACGAGCCAGAAGCCAAGGAAGTGATGAAGGTAGTCGGCGAGGGCCCACCGGCAGGCCAGGGCCAAGAGGTGGTGTGGACGGAGTACTGGCTCGAGAAGGGCCGGTGGCACCTGAGCCGCGAGGAGCACGATCCCGCCTGGACCTGCGCTCAGCACGCTGTTCGAGCCCAGGGACCGCAGCCTCCCCCCTACCGGCAGCGAAGCGTCGACCTCCTGCGGGCCGAGCTCCTCTACCACCAGGGTCAGTACGCACGCGCTCTGCCGATCTTCGCCGAGGTCTCCGAAGGAGCCCACAGTGCCGGGCACAAGCCGACCTACTGGTGGGCCCGGTCTGCCCTTAGCGCCACCCAGGCCCAGCTGAATCAGGACGTCGACGGCCCGACCCCACCCGCCATCGAAGTGGCCAACAACATCCCCTTGGCTCTCTCCACTCTCTGGTACACCGCCGAGTCCCTCGCCGCCCAGGGCATGGAGGAGGCCGCCGAAGTAGCCTACCGGGAGGGACTGCAGATCGCCCGAGACACCGGCTTCATCGACTGGGCCAATCGCTGCCTCCGCAGCCTTGGCCAGCGCAGCTGAAGCCCTACCCCCTTCCGAAGACCCCGCGGCCGGGGACCTGCGCCCGATGCGGGCTAGGGGCTCAGAGCAGAAGCAACCCAGTCCACGATCGCACTTTCTGCCTCTGGAGATTCGGCGAGCAGTTC
>CAZQTQ010000049.1:8074-16388 GCA_964596025.1 uncultured Rickettsiales bacterium | reverse complement strand
CTACCGCACCGAGAGGGATGTACCCCGAGGTCAGGCCCTTGGCCATGGACACGATGTCCGGAACGATGTCGCCGTGCTCGAAGGCAAACCACTTGCCGGTACGACCGAAGCCAGCCATTACCTCGTCGCAGATCAAGAGGATTCCGTTGTCCGAGAGCAGCTTGCGGAGGCCAGCTAGGTAGCCACGTGGCGGCGGCAGGATGCCGTTGGTTCCGGTCACCGGCTCGATGATCATGGCCGCGATGGTCTGGGCACCCTCGTACAGGATGACCTCTTCCACGTAGCGGAGGTTTTCCTCGGTACGCTCCGCTTCGGTCTTCCCGAAGCTGTAGTGGTAGGGCTGGGGATCCATGACCTTGATCATTCCCGGCGTACCGGGCTCGTTGGCCCAGCGGCGGGGGTCACCCGTCAGCTGCATGCAGAGGTTGGTTCCCCCGTGGTAACTGCGGTAGCGGCTGATGATCTTCTGGCGCCCGGTGTAAAGACGAGCCGCCCGTACCGCATTCTCGTTGGCCTCCGCTCCCCCCAGGGTGAAGAAAAAGCGGTTGATGTTTCCCGGCACGATCTCGGCCAGCTTGGCGCCGAGCCGGGCTCGCGCTTCGGTGGCGGTCCCCGGGTAGACGTAGAGCGGCTGGTCCTCCATCGCCGCCTTCATCGCAGCCAGAACGCGGGGATGGCCGTGCCCGATGTTCACGCACATCAACTGGCTGTTCCAGTCGAGGAATCGCTTCCCATCCGGCGTCCAGAAGTAGGAGCCCTCGGCTCCGGCCACCGGGACGGGGTTGACCGCTCCCTGTGCCTTCCAGGTGTACAAGGTGTGGCGCTTGCACAGCGCCACCATCTCTTCAGAAGTCATGGCATCCGTCATCGCGCGATGATAGCGGGTATTGCCGCTCAGGCCTGAAGCAAGAAGACCAGGATGCCCAGGGGGTAGACCAGACCCAAGTTGCTCATGTTGGACGCGCAGAGGTTGTCCAAGTTCTGCTGGCAGTCGGCGTCGCCCTTTCGGCGCCGACCGGCGGCGAAGACGACAAAGAAGGTCGTCATCTCGGGCAGCGAGGTGATAACGCCCAGGAGCCAGCCAACGACCGCTTCGGGGACGGCGAGCTGGTAGACGATGGTCTCTGCGACCCGGCCGAGCATCTCGCCCAGACCCACGATTCCGAGGACCCCGGAGCCGAAGAGTAGACCGCCCGCCCGAACCGGCCCCAGCTTCTCGCTCAGCCATTCCGCGAGATTGCTGGAGGTGTCGTGCTCGTGCTCGTCAAGCTCAGGCGGAGTTTCCGCGGCATCGTCCCTCTTGTTCAGCTTGCGGTCGGCGACGAGGTAGAAAACAAAGAAGGCAAAGAGCAGCAAGGCCGCAGGCAAGCCTCGGGATGCCTCCCGCCAGTTCAGCAGGACCAATGGAATGCCGATGGCGGCCAAGGCAAAGGCAATCTCGTCCAGGAATTTTCGCTGGAACAGTAGCGGGACCCGCCGGTAGGCCATGGCCGCGGAAAAAAACAGGACAAGGTTGATGATGTTGGACGAGGCGATGTTCCAGAGGCCAGCACCGATCAAGCCCTTCCAGGCGGTGCCCACGGTGCCGGCCAGCTCGGGCATGGACGTGGCGTAGCCGAGGAGCTGGCCGCGGGCCTTGGTCGACCACTTCATCCCGTCGCCAAGCTCCTCCAGACCTCGAATGAGGAAGACCTGCGTCACCACGACGACGGCAATGGCCAGGGCGGCAAGGTAGACAAGTTGGACCGACAGGGAGGCCTCGAACATCGGACCAGCATAGAGACCACACGCAATCTCGTCGCGCTCTCCTCCGCAGGTAACCCGGGCCGCGCAGGCGCCTCTTTACGAATTCTTCGTCGGCTACCGAAATCCGCCCACTGGAGCCCTGCGGGAGATCGCTCGGGAGGCGCCGCGCGTGGCCCGCGCCATCGCCAAAGCGGAGAAAAACCTCACGGGGTGAGCAGAACGGCAGTACCTGGGGTGCTGCCGGAGGCCTCCCGCCGACTTCCGACTACCAGATCCCCGAGACCATCGCCGTTGGCGTCTCCGCCCGAAGCCACGGCCCAGCCGCTCCGGTCGCCGCTGGAGATCCCAGGAAACGTGAGATCGGCGGCTCCCAGACTGAGGGGGCCGGACCCGCCCAGAGACGAGCCGTAGAAGATGTAAATGGCACCAGCCGAGGTGGAGCCGCCGGGGACGCCAACGACGAGATCAGCGCGCCCGTCACCGTCCAAATCCGACCGGCCGGAGAAGCCCTGCCCCAGTTCTTGGGTGCCACTCCCAGCCAAAGAGAAGGCAGCGCTGGCCAACGAGAGGGTCCCCGATACCGGGAAGCCGGCGCTGGAGAGAATCCAGAGAGCCCCTCCCCCTCCATTGGCCGAGGGGGCACCAACGAGTAGGTCCGAACGGGTGTCCCCGTTGAGGTCACCGGCGAAGGCCAGCGTCTGACCGCTTTGGTCGTTGGCCCCCGCCCCGGTGATCAGGACATCGGCGCTGCTCAGCGAATGGGTCCCGATGGTCACGCCGCTCCCGTAGAAGAGGTAGCTGCGGCCGCCCGTCGTGGCGTCTCCGTCGGCTCCCGGCGCTCCGATAAGGACCTCGCTGCGGCCGTCGCCGTCCACGTCCCCAGCGATCGCCACCGCCTGGCCGCTGAAGTCGCCCGCCTGTTCGCCGTCGAAGATGACCGAGGCTTGGGCAATGGACTTGGTGCCCGGCGCACCGAGAGAGCCACCGAGGAAGAGATACGAGCGGCCCGACCACGCGCCCTGGGGAGTGGCGCCGTCTGCCCCGACGAGGAAATCGCTAAGGCCATCACCATTGGTGTCGCCGGCCCCTGCCAGGGCGATACCGGCCTCTGAATCGGTGCCCTCGCCCTCCCACCGGTAGGAGGCCTGGGAGAGGTCCAGGCTGCCCGAGGCGGCCAAGGAGCTGCCGAGGAGGAGGTAGACGGTACCGGCGTTTTGCCCGTTGGAATCTGCGGCGAAGGCGCCTACCAGCACGTCGTCGAGCCCGTCACCGTCTACGTCTCCAGCCGAGGCGACGGTGGTGCCTGCGAAGTCAAAGACCTCCTCGCCGTTGAGTTGGAGGTGAGCGTCGCCGAGCGCGAAGGAGCCGCCAGGCATCAGATCACCGCTGCGGTACAGGGCAACTCGCCCTGCGGGGTAGGCGGCACCCCCGGTGGTGGATGAGCCCGGCGCGCTGACGAGGAAGTCGTCCCGACCATCGCCATCGACGTCGCCGGCGAAGGAGACGGCCGAACCAAAGAGGTTTGCCGCCGAAGCTCCGGTGAAATCAGCCGCTGCACCAGCCAGGGTCGGTGCAGCGTCGCTGCCGTCGCAGTCCGAGTCGATACCGTCATTGGCAACCTCGTTCCACTGACCAGGATGAACCGAAGCGTCGCTGTCGTTGCAGTCGCCCAGACAGGCCCACCAGCCGTCGTTGTCGCCGTCTCCTTCGTCCGCTCCCGGAGAGCCATCGCAGTTGTCGTCGATGCCGTTGCAACGCTCGGCTGCGCCGGGGTAGGCACTGGCGTCGCTGTCGTCGCAGTCGTCGCAGGCAGCGACCCCGTCCCCATCTCCGTCGGTTGAACCGAAAGCCCCATCGCAATTCTGATCTTCGGTGCTACTGCAGTCCTCGGGTGCGCCCGGGTACACCGCGGGGTCGCTGTCGTCACAGTCCTCCGCGCAGACCATCACCCCGTCCCCATCGACGTCGACCTCCGTGAGATCGGTCTGGCAGTTGGTGTCGACCCCATCGCAGTCATCGACCGCATCGGGGTGAACTGCCGGGTCCCCATCGTCGCAGTCCATGCCCCCGGTCTCGCTCGAGGCGTAGCCATCCCGATCCCCATCGGTACCGTCGACGCCGTCGCAGCTCTGGTCCACTCCGTCCCCCACGAAGTCCGTGGCCCCCGGATGGACAAAGGCATCTTCGTCATTGCAGTCGTCACCACCGGTGGTCACCGAGCCGTACCCGTCGCCATCGCCGTCTTCGCCGTCGGCCCCATCGCAGTCCTGGTCCACCCCGTCTCCGCCGGGATCCTCGGCTCCCGGATGGATGCTGGCGTCGTCGTCATCACAGTCTTGGAGATGCGCGTAGGCCACGCGATCTTCGACGTTGCTCGGATAGCCGTCGCCATCGCCGTCCACGCCGTCGTACCCGTCGCAGTCCGCGTCGACGTCGTCGCCGTAGGGGTCGGGGGCTCCCGGGTAGACCTCGGCGTTCTGCGGCCCGCAGTCTTCTTCGTTCAGGACGCCGTCTCCGTCGAGATCGGAGCGGTCAACGTCGGCCGCGCAGCCGGCAGCCAGATAGCCCGACCCGGCCACCAGTAGAAGCCACAAGGTCGCTGGTCGGCGCGTCATGCCCGCAGGATGCCTGGATGCCGAGCCCCTGTCGCCGCCAGAAACGAGGGCTTACTGCGGCGCGCCGCAGCGGAGCCACTCCAGGAAGGCCGCATTGTCAGCTTCAGGAGGGCCACCTTCGGGGGGCATGAGGGGGTCATCGCCTTCGACGTAGCCGATGACGTTTTCCAGCTGCCCGCTGAGTCCGTCGTAGCTGTCGAAATTGATGCCCGATGGGGCACCAGCTCGATCCTCGGTCGAGAGGTGGGAGCTGTGGCAGGGGGTGCACCAGGTCAGGAGATAGGGCTGCCCGGCGTTCTCCCAGTCGAGGGTACTAAAGGGCGGACAGAGGTCCTCTTGGACGGCCGGTTCCTCCGCCTCGCAGCCTGCCGCCAGCAGCGCCAAGGCAAAGAGAAAGGCTAAAGCGAGCCCAGAACGGCCCAGTAGCTGCATTTGCCTCACCCTTTCAGCCCACCCAGGGGCGTGATTCCCGGGAACCACCCGGCTGGATCGATATCCATCAGGTCCAGCAAGCCGGCGGCAAAGTGGTCGTAGCGGATTACCTCTCCCGCACTGGAGAGCTGGCCTGTACTCAGGTCGACGTCAGCGGCGTTAAGACCCTCATCGGTGCCTCCAAGACTCTGCCCACCGCGGAGCCCGGTGCCGGAGCCGCCGATGACCAGCGCGCTGGTCACCGGCCAGTGGTCCTTGCCTCCGGTGGCGTTGAGCTTGGGCGTCCGAGTCATCTCGCTCACGACGACGAAGACGGTGTCGTCGGGCAGGGCACCGCTATTGGCGGCCGAGAACGAGGTGAGCGCCTCGCCCAGACCCGTGAAGAGCCGATCATAGAGACCCTGTTGTTCCGTGATGTCGTCGTGGGTATCCCAGCTCAGCCGGCTGTCCAGCGAGACGGTGTGGCAGAGGCCGCTGCCGAAGAGGTCAATGGCGGCGGCAGCCTGCTGCCCGATGGAAAGCTGCAGGCCGAGACTCAGCCCCTCGGCAAACTCGGCCCCCTCGTTCATCAAGCGCTCCGCCCGGGTCGCCGCCTCGAAGTAGTCGCTGAGAATCGAGGCCTTGGGGTCGGTAGCCATTCGCTCGGTATGGAAGCGCTGGGCGCGACTCTGGACGAGAGCCTGAATGGCCGCATGATCGGCATCCCCGGGGATAAAGCCGGGATAGGTGGCGTCGAAGTCGGTTGCCGGGGGCAAGGCGTAGTCGCGATCCAAGAGGACGGAGAGTTGGTTGCGGATCCCGGTGCGCCCAGAGGTAGAGGCCAAAGGCCCGGTGTAGCCACGACCGCCCAGGTCCAGATAGGGGATGGCCGTCTCTTGGCCCAGCTCGTAGCCGACGACGGCGGCGAGGTCCGGATTGTAGGTCGAGCGGCTGCCGGTCAGCATGCGCACCTGGCACTGTGTGTGGGCGATCGAGCCCACCCAGATCCCATTGACTACGGTGCAATTGCTGCCCCAGGTCTCGAAAAACTCGCTGAGCGCCGGACGCTCAGCGTCGTTCACCGCAAGCGGAATGCCTTGAATGGTTCGGACCTCTTCGGCGGGATCGCCGCTGACATCCGGGCCGTCTACGGTCGAGGAGCCGAACTTGGGGTCAAAGGCCCAAGTGACATCCCAACCGCCAGCAGCGACGATGAGCACGAGCTTCTTGCCCCCCGCTCCGCCGGCCAAAGCCAGTCCAGGAAGAGCAAGAGAGCCCAAGCCGGCCGAGGCCGAGGCCAAGCCCAGGGAAGAGCGGAGGAAGTGGCGACGGGTAACAGGCACCGTGCCCCCCCCTTAGTAGGTCAGGACGCGGATGTCCTGGAGGAGGGCGGTGAGTACCACCTTCCACGCTGCAGCCGCGTCGTCGTCGTTGTTGGTGAGGGCAGAGGCAAAGAGGGTCCAGCTCTCAGTGACCGACTCGCTGTCGGATGAGGTCTCCTCCCCCAGCACCCGCAGGTGCAGGGCGACCAGCGCATCGCGAACCGCACCCTCATCGGTGGTCTCTAAGTTGTCGATGTCGACAAATAGGGTCCGATCGCCGACGGCGGTGATCTCGGCGTCGCGGTCGACGACGTAACCAGCAGCTTCTGCGGCCAGCGCGGCCGTGAACATCGTCTTGACGGGGGTCATGGTGTGGGTGGGTACCGTCACCAGGACGGAGTCGATTCCACCCGTCATCGCCCGGAAGCCAAAGATGTTGTTCACGGTGAGATCGACGTTGCCGAAACAGTTTTGGGCTGCGCCGGGCTGACCGCAGTTCACGGGATCCGGCTTGATGCGCCACTCGAAGCCCGTCAGGTCCAGGATCATTCGCTGGGCATGTTCAGGACGCAGCACCTGGAGCCCGGCGATGGCATAGGTTTCGCTGTCGTTGGTATAGCCCTTGGCCGAGAAGCGGTCCGAGAGCACGATGGCCCGAGTCAGGGCCTTTGCGTCGTAGCCGCTGTCGACGAAGACGTCCTGGAACTCGGCCGCCGCCTCCAGGGCGACCCCGTCGACTGCAGTCTGGCTGAGGTAGCCGTAGAAGCGCTTTGCCGTGCACTGGGCAAAGCGTGGGTCAGCGATGATCTGGGCGCCAAGTTCGGCCAGATCCGACGCCGGAAGCCCGAAGTAACCGGGCGCGCGTAGACCCAGAGATTCCCACCGATCGGCTCGCTGGGGAACGAAGTAGTACAGCGGATAGCAGTTCATGAGTACTTCGGGTGAGTCGGGATCAGCGGTATCGCAGGTACCGTCCTCGTAGAGATTCGCTATCACCGCATTGCGGACCTTGTCGGGGAAGGGCCAGACCAGAGCCCCAAGCGGGTCGAGGCTCTGGTGGCAGCCGACGCAGACCGGTTCCGAATACACTGCTTCGGCCACAACGGCTGGGTCGCTCAGATCAATGCCGCCGTCCAAGGGCACGTCTCGAGTCAAGAAGTCGTTGCACAGGAAGAACTTGGAGATGATGTTGGCTCGCGCGCGCTGGTAGTTCTGGCCGTTGGAGATGTGGCGCATCCACAGCTCGTTCGAGACCAGAAGGCCAGCGGCAGGACGCGGCTCCATCCAGGTTGCACGCTGCCACTCTGCCCCGTCGGGATCGTAGTCGAGGCCCCAGATCTCGGCGCCGGTCGCGTTGGTCATCGTGTAGTCGGCGGTCAGTAGCTTGGTGTACGGCTCGCCGCCCAGGACGATGTCTTCGATGAGACGAAGCGGAGCCTCGGACAGCGCCTCGTTCAGGACCGTGGAGTCGACCCCCGCAAGCGGCCCGAAGCGGGGAAGGGCGAGGGTTTCAGCCCGCATAAGGAGTTGTTCGGCGTGGAGGTCGCGGAGGGTCTCCCCGAACTCCGCGCTGTCGAGCCACTGGTCGACGAGGCCTTCAAGCGCGCTGCTGTCGGCGGCGACGGCGCTGTAGTCAGTGGGATCGGGGCGAATTCCGCGGAGCGCCATCGAGGCCCTTGTCAGGTGCTCGGCTGGACTGATGGCCTCGATCTGCGGGGGACCGGGCGGCTCGGGGGGAACCTCGTCCTCAGCTGGAGGCTGATCGCAAGCTACAAGCAGGAAACCCACCAACAAGACCGACTTTTTCATCGTTCCTCCCATCCCAGTCTGGTTCAGTAGAGGACAGTGGACGGAGACGAAAGGATAAACCGCACGGGGAGATTTCAGGGCATGACCGGAGGGACTCTGAGGGCACGAGAGGGCACCGGCCCCTACTGGTAGGCTGGCGAAATGCAGCGGTTGACTTTCGCTTTTGGGCTGAGCGGACTCCTCACGGCGGGGGGCGGCGCGTTGGCCCGCGGGGTCTACGATGCCGAGGCCCGCCTCCTGTACCGCAGGGGCCCTCCAGTGCTCACACGAGAGCGGGGGGGGGCATCCCCCAAACTGGTCGCAGCGCTGGCCAGCGTGGCCGTCGAGTCGGGGGCTGCGCGCCGATGAGGCGTGGCGGTACGTCCTCCCTCTGGAGCCGGAGAGGCGGGCTCTTGCTGCTCTTCTTGCTCC
>CAZQTQ010000049.1:0-8064 GCA_964596025.1 uncultured Rickettsiales bacterium | reverse complement strand
GCTGTCGGAGGCACCGACGTGGGAGGCTCGTCAAGCTACGGCACCTTCCAGTACCGCTACCTCGGCTGCTTCTCCCGGGACCACAACTGGCAAGGCACACAGAGTCACCGGGTCTACGTCGATACGGATGTGGCCGAGGGCAAGCACCAGATCGGGGGCGAGATCGGGGTGAGCCACACCGCCGACACGATCCTCTACGAACCCGACGATGGGGAAGCCGCCTACTCGGACTGGTACCACGGTGCCCGACTCTGGGCTGCCTTCCGACACTCGGCCGAGGACAGCACGGTCTTTCGCCTGCGAGGGCGCATCGGGGGCGGTGTGGCCTTCGGCTCGCTGATCGATTCCCACGCGACCGAGCAACCTTCGGCCTACGTCAGCCGTGGATTCGGGCTCCTGGGCTACGAACTTTTCCTCGGCCAATGGGGCGTCGTCGGACTCTACAGCCGAGCCCAGTGGATGATTCCCTGGTCGCACGGCACCGAGAGCTACGCTGTTCTTGGGGCGGGACTGGCCGGGGGCGAGCGGCTGCCGCTCTTCACCATCGGCATGCGCGCTGCCTTCACCTACAACATCACCTTGCGTCCCGCCTGGGCACAGGCCGGACTTGAGCTGGGGATGATCGGACCGGGTGCCTGGCGGGTTCGACCCCGCATCCACGCCACGCTCATCAAGGAGCGAGACGAAGACCTCTTTGGCTTTGAGCTTCGAGCCGGCTTCGAGGTCCGGCTCGGGGCCCTCCCGGTGACATCCGGCGCAGGCTACGAGACCGGTGAAGAGGAGCTAGATGCGGAAGAAGACGGGGCTGATTCCCCCGAGCCTTCGGACCGTGGACCTGAGCTGCCGCCGCCCCCCCGCTCGGCCGAGCCCGAGACGGCAAGCCCGACCGCCACCAAGGTGATCCCGCAACCCAGCACAACCCAGGGCGACGGGTATTCGGCAAGCAAGAGGACCCCGAGTACCGTGGCTCCCACCGGCTCACCAACTGTTGCCATGCCGACTGCGGTCGGTTTTGCGTGACGCAGTGCCCAGGTCAGGGCGTTGTGGCCGATGAGCTGAGGCACCAAGGCAGCCAGGACGAGCCAGAGCAGCGCTTCAGTCGAAGAGGGTCCCATGGGCAAACCGAGCAGCGACCCGATGGCCAGCAGGACCGCGCCTCCCACACCGGTGGCGATGCCCGAAAAGGGAAGCAACTTGAGTTCTTCACCAAGGGAGCGCCCGACCAAGAGGTAACCGGCCATTGCCGCCATCCCCACGAGGGCAAGGGCATCACCGACCAGAGCGTTGCCGGAACGCAGGAGGTCATCCCCTCCGATGATGGCGATCCCGAGAAAAGCCAGAGCCAAGGCGCCCCAAAGCCGTGAATCCGGCCGATCGCGACCGGTCGCCAGCGCGACGAGGGCGAGCAGGATGGGCGTGGCGGTTACCAGCGTCACCGACGCAGCCACCGTCGTCAGACTCAGCGACCAGACCCAGGACCCAAAGTGGAGACCGTAGAGGAGGCCAGCAAGGACTGCGGCGCGCAACATTCGGGCCGAGATCTCCCCTCTTTGCTGGGCCCGGACGACGAAGGGAAGCAGCAGGACTGAAGCAACCACGAGCCGGATGCCCGCCGCGGCCAGTGGGTGGGTGGGGAAGGCCTTCTTGAAGAAGATTGCCGCAAAGGAGATGGCGACTACGGCGACGATGAGGGCTGGGGCCACCCCGCGAGGGCGGTCCCCGAAATCGGAGGCGTCTGGGGCCTCGGATTCCGAGTCCGACCCGCTCATAGTTCCTTGCCGCCCGAAGGCCCCGAGGCCGCGCCGTCCTGCGGCTCGTCCCGGTCCTCGAGCTCATCCAGCGGTCCAGGCACAGCCAGGCTGGACATGGCGACCAAGGAGGCCTCCCCGTCGAAGGCCTCGTCCAAGGCCTCGTCCGACGCGCCCAACACCATCGTCTTGTCGCTGACTGAGACCGTGACCGTGCGCCGCCTCGGTCTCGGATCATGGTAGGTCAAGCGCTCGCCGAGGAAGGTCTTCAGGAAGGCCTCGGTGTCAAAGACCGCGCTGGGGCCCCAGACCCCTCCGCGGCTCGGCGGCTCGCGGACCAGGCGGTAGGCCGCCTCAACGGTAATCTCGGCAGTCAGGCCATAGGGATCGCAGCCATCCAACCAGGCCTCGAACTCCTGACCGTTTAGGGCCCCCCGCGCGACCAGGGTAAAACGACTGCTCTCCCGATCGGACGCTTTCGGGCCGGCGCGACCCTGCGCTAGGACCGCATCCACAATCGACCGCACCCACCCAAATTGGGCGAGCCAGAGGAAGGGTCTAAGCCACTGCAAGCCGATCTTCAGCCCCTCGCTGACCACCATCCAGCTGCGTACCTGAGCCACGCTGTGGTTGCGCGGCAGCAAGACCGGCTCGCCGCCGGGGAAGTTGAGGACCGCCTTTTTCTTGCTCCCTCCCGGCAGGGTGGCGTAGCTCTGAAGATCGCCGAAGCGCTCGTCGTGCAGCCTTCCATTCGCCCAGTGGCAGCTCGGAGTGGACACTGCCCGCAGGATGGACTTTGCGGTGCCGCGCGACATCTTCATTCCCCCGCCCAGGGCGTAGACCATGTCCAGACGATCGACCGAGCCTCCCATCGCCCGAATGACCTGGCTGCCCAGACAGCAGCCTAGGGCGTACTCGAAGGCCATTGCCGGCAGAATCACCACTCCTTCTTTGGCTGCTTCGTCGCTGTAGTCATTCGCGATGCGCCGGATGAATCCCTGCTCTCCAGTCGTGTCCAGGTAGTGCACTCCAGCCTCTACCGCAGCCCGCACCACCGGCTCGCCCAGTTCGGTGAAGGGACCCACAGTGTTGATGACAACCGCGTGGCCCTCCAGAGCATCCCTCAAGGCCCGCCGCGACCCCGGCCCCGCCACCGCCGTACGCAGCGCTGCCGCCGGATGCCTCTTCATCAGGTAGTCGACGGTCTGCTCGATCCGCTCCCGACTCCGCCCCGCCAAAGTCGTAGGCAAGCCCCTTCGCGCCAATTCCAAGGCCACGAGCCGACCCGTGAAGCCGGAAGCCCCGAGAAGGAAGATCCGTTCCTTGCGTTCGCTATCGACCATAATCCGCAGCGGTTAGCGGTAGAAAACCAAGTAAGAGGTCATCCAGATCGAGCCCGCGTTGTCCGGCGGGTTTCCAGCCAGGCTGGCCTCGTAGGTGATGGTGTTCGTGCCTTCGATGAGGTCTTCGGTGAGGTCGGCGCGCCAGGGAGGAACATCCAAGCCGGGACACCAACCGCCACGGCCAAAGGGCCATGTACCGAACTGGTTGGGGACGGTCCCGTCTTCGATCTGCTCGACGCAGCCGACGATGTTGTCGGCTTCCGGATGCGAGTCGGTATGGACCGTCCCACCATTGGCCTGGAAGTGGTGTTCGTGGTTGCAGAACTCGGCGCAGTTAGCGCTGTCGTTGTTGAAGCCATGGCCGGTAATAAAAGCCACCACTTCAGCCCGCTGGGTCCCTTCAGGCACCTCGAAGGTGATGGGCGGGTGGCTGGCGTTGTAGTCGGCGTTAAAGCCGCCTCCCCCCCAGAGGGGGACGACGGTCGAAGGCCGCACCCCATGACCTTGATTGGAGAAGTGCAAGGAGGCACTTAGCTCGTAGGGGTAGCTCGTATCGAACTTGACGCGGGCTGGGCCTCCCTCTCCGAGATGCGCCATCGAGGGTGTGATGTCGGTTACCCAGCGCCCCCAGCGGTGGTAGGTGGTGATCCACCGTGCGATCTCCGGTCCACAGCTGCAGTTGCAGTCGCTCCAGCCTGCGGTCGTAACCCCCTCTTTGTCGGTTGACTCGACGCAGGTGCGCGTGCTCTCCCGCAGGCCGTCGTAGGGCGAGGTGCACTGGCAAACCGTGGTGTCGGCCGCGACCAACAGGTTGCCCTCTGCATCCAGTTCCTGCGGGGTACAGGTCTTTGGAGGAGCGGTCGTGTCCTCGAGAGCGACCTCGCAGAGGCTCATGTGGGCCTTGTAGTCCCACTCGAAGCAGTTCACGTCCATGCTGTCGACACAGCCCATCGTCAAGTCGACGACGAGGTTGTCGTAGCCTTGCATCGCGTCGGAGGAGGGCAACTCGACCTCCACATACACGCTGCCGTTGCTCTTGGGGAAGGCGTCCCACAGGACCAGGTCGTCCTGCTCACCCAATCCGCGAATCCAGAGTTCTCGCTCGTACTCGAAGTTGTAGTACTGGGCCTCGTAGGCGGCATAGAGCATCTCGGTCGTGGCGCCGCTGCTGCCGGGCCAGCGCATGAGACCTAGCTCACGGAGGCGCTGGAAGCGGTCAATGGCGTAGCCGCTGGCCGAAGCACCCCACTGGGTGTTGGGCCAACCTTCCAGGACGTCTTCGTCCCAGCCGCCGAGATCGTTGACCCCCTCGTCCGCAACGTGCAGGCGCTCGGCCCAGTGAGCGGCGGCGTCGTCGTCGAGGTCGTCGAGTGCCTGCTGGATCCGGTTGTCGATGTCGTCCCGGTCGGCCTCCCAATCATCTCGCGCGGAAACGAAGAAGTAGTGGACGTTGTCCGGCGATTCCGCGAGCAGATCAGCCACCGAAGAAGTCCACATCTGCTGCGTGCCTCCGGTAGTCCTGTAGCGCTGGAGGATGATGTAGCTGTCCTCCCCATTCCAGTGATCGCGCAGCTTCCAGGTGCCGTCGGTGGTCTCCATGGTGAAGTTGTCCGCCGTGTTCATTACGCCGGTGCCGAAGGTGCCGTCCTCGATCCACGGGTTCACCGTGTTCCCGGGATCCGTGGGGGCCGGCGGCGGCTCCTCTTCATTCTCTTGGCACGACAAGGCAAGAAGAGCCAGACCTCCGACAACAACTGGAAAGAGGGTAGTACGCGCATTCATGTGGACTCCGAACTCCTGGGCATTCTGCCACGGCGGTCCTTCCGGAGCGCGGGCAGCTCCGGCCCCGCACCCCGACCCCGCGAAGGCCCACGCCGGAGCCCCGAGCGGTATGGACAGGACTTACCGCCCGCTGAGGCCCTCGCCCTCGGGGAAGTAGCGCTCTGCGAGCCGGATGTGGGCAACTTCTTCCGCCGCAATCCGTCCGAAGATCTCGGCAGAGATCGGATCCGTCCGCCCCAGCTCCCGACAGAAGCGCTCTCCAGCCCTCCGACCGCGCTCTTCCGCCCCTGCCATCCACTGGGCGAAGTCGCGGGCCGTGGCGCAGGCCATGAGCGAACGCCAGAGCTGGTCCGACACTTGGCGGCCTCCGGGATCGACGTCCAGCTCCGCCATGCGGCCCATGAGCCACCCCAGGTGTTTGTCTTCTTCCCGGGCCAGAGCCCGCCAAGCCCTGGGAAGCCCCTCGGGCGCGTCCGCGTAGTGATCGGCAGCCCACAGGAAGGCGTCGCGTGCCTGAATCTCCGCGAAGGCTGCAGCGCGGAGGCGGTCGCCTACGCCCTCTCGACTGCACAGCGAGCGCGGCGACTTGGGTCGCTGATCCGGCGCGCACGGAATAAAGGGACTCCAGGAGGACTTCATAACGAACGAGAGACTGGCACGAAGAGCGACTTAGAAGCCAGTCTGCATCCCCCACAACCCACGACGCGCCTGCTATTCTCGCCGCCCAGTTGGCGCTTTCCCACCTTCATCTTCCAGCCTGTGGCCAGCAGGTGGCCACTCGGAGGCCCCCAGATGAGACGTCGAGACTTCAACAAGATGATGATTGCCGCAGTCGGCGGCGTGCTGGCCGGTGCCGAGGCAGCGAGAGCCCAAACCCTGGACGATGCCATCGCAGCGAAGAGCGCAGGCCACGAATGCAAGGGCAAGAACTCCTGCAAGGGCAAGGGCGGATGCAAGTCCGGCGACGGTAGCTGCAAGGGCAAGAACTCCTGCAAGGGCAAGGGCGGATGCGCCACCACCCACTGCGGCGGACACGACTGCGGGGGAAAGAACGACTGCAAGGGCAAGGGCGGATGCAAGTCCGGCGACGGCGGATGCAAGAGCAAGAACTCCTGCAAGGGCAAGGGCGGATGCGCCACCAAGGGCAGCCACTGCGGCACACACGAGTGCAAGGGCAAGAACGACTGCAAGGGCCAGGGCGGCTGCGGCAGCGGTGACAAGGGCTGCAAGGGCAAGAACACTTGCAAGGGCAAGGGCGGCTGCAAGGGCTACGGCAGCTGCGCCGGCCACTAGACCTGACTTTTCGAGCCGAACCGCGGCCGGCGGCGCCTCAGGGTGCCGCCGGCCGCTCGTTTGAGGGGCACCCCATGGCCAACCGCTGGCAGCTACCGGATCTCGGCCTGGGTGTGGGCCTGCGAACAGTCCACTACGACTACCTGCTCGAGAACCAGCCCGAGGTCGACTTCTTCGAGATCATCTCGGAGAACTTCATGGAGACCCAGGGGCGGCCGCTCTACGTGCTGGACCGCATCGCTGAGCGCACCCCCATCGTCCTGCACGGCGTGTCGATGAGCCTAGGCAGCACCGATCCGATCGACTGGGACTACCTGCGGAGCCTCAAAGCGCTGGCGGAGCGGGTCGATGCGAAGTGGCTGGGCGACCACGTCTGCTGGACGGGGGTCGGCGGAACCAACGGCCACGACCTCTACCCCATGCCCTACACCGAGGAGAGCCTGCGCCACATGGTCGGCCGGATCCGAACGATCCAGGACTTCTTGGAGCGTCCGCTCGTGCTGGAGAATCCCAGCACCTACCTGCAGTTCGCCTGCGACCGCATCCCCGAGGCGGACTTCATCCGTCGCATGGCGGAAGACGCAGACTGCGCCCTGCTGCTCGACGTCAACAACGTCTACGTCACCTGCCGCAATCACGACCTCGATGCCCAGGTCTACCTGGCTGCCTTGCCCTACGACCGGGTGGTCCAAGTCCACCTCGCTGGACACACGGACAAGGGCACACACTGCATCGACACCCACGACGACCACGTGTGCGACGAGGTCTGGGGGTTGTACGCCCAGGTCCAGGCCGAGACCGGCGGCACCGCCACCGTGCTCGAGTGGGACGACCGCATTCCGAACTACCCCGACCTCCTCTCCGAACTGGGCAAGGCAGCGGCGCTCCGACCGGCCGTGCCTCGCCGCAGCCCGACGCATCCCGACCCCTCGCAGGTTCTCCTCCATGCCTGAAGAGCACGCGCCTTCCCTGCGGCGCCACCAAGAGTGGATGCTGCACGTCGTCACCCACCCGCACGGAGTCGTCGAGGGCAGCGCTTCGGCGTTTTCGAGTGATCTGGTCCCCGAGGACACAGAGCAGCTGACGGACATCGTCCCAGGCAACGATCGCGTCGACGCCGAAGAACAGATGCACATCTACGGCTTCATGTACTTCGCCCGCCTCATTGAGGTCATGGAGGCTGAGTACCCCACCGTCCGCTTTCTCCTCGGCGAAGAGGCTTTTGCCGGCCACGCGCGCCACTTCCTGAGCCTCAACCCCTCGAACAACCCCAACCTGAGCCACCTCAGCCGGGACTTCCCCGACTTCCTTGCCGAAGATGCCCGCGACCTCACCCACCGTGGCTTCGCCCATGCGCTGGCCCAGGTCGAGCGGACTCTGGAAGAGCTCTTTGACGCACCCGGTGACGAACCGGTAGCCATGGAGGTGCTGAGCGCCATCCCGATGGAACGCTGGGCCAATGCGCGCCTGAAGACACCCCGCGCATTCCGACTCCTCCGGCTCAGCTACCCAGTCAACGCCTTCTTGAACGCCCGACGCGCTGACCACTTCGCTCCCGTCCCCGAGCTACAGCCCACCCTCATGGTCTGCTTTCGGCGAGGGTTCAGCCTCCGGCGCTTGGAGCTCAGCGAGGTCCAGTACGGCCTGCTCGAAGCGCTCGACGAGGGCTGCACGCTAGGGGATGCCCTTGAGCGAGCGTCCGACCTCCCCGACACCGACGAAGATGCACTTCTGGGCTCTCTGCACTCCTGGTTTGAAGGCTGGATGAGTGAGGGCCTCTTCGTCGCCGTCGAGCTGGACTGAGCCGAAGGCCCGCGGTGCCGAGTCCCCTCCTACGCTCCGGAACCGAGCTGGCCCGAGCGATCCGCGACGGGGAGCTGAGTTCCGAAGAGGTCGTC
>CAZQTQ010000048.1:14929-16516 GCA_964596025.1 uncultured Rickettsiales bacterium | reverse complement strand
GTCTACGAACAGACCTTCCGCGTGCACCAGGTTCAGCAGTGCCCGATCGAACCGCCACACCGGCGTCGACGTGCAGACGGACCCGACCATCGGAATCGGCGAGGACGGCCGACGGGCCTCGAGCCGCCGCCGGATCGTCCTGAGGCCCCGCACCTGCGCTGAAGCCCTCCCCTGCGGCTGCCGCTGCGAGCGAAGCGGAGAAGCGGGTAATGGCATCGGCGTCCACCTCGTCCTGCGACTCCGAGGCCACCCTCTCCTCTCCTTCAGCGAGCAAGAAGAGGCGGCGAAACTCGCGTCCCAACCGAGCGACAACTCCTCGAATTCCTCCATCCCGCACCAGCAGATTGCAGCCCCCTCCGACAAAGACCAGCGGCAAGCCCTCTCCTCGACAGAAGGCCTGGAGGCGGGCTAGGGCCTCGAGGTTCCGCAGCTCCACGTAGGCATCCGCCGGCCCACCGATCCGGAAGGAGGTGTGCTTGCTCATGGGCTCGTCGAAACGAAGACGGCCCAGGTCCAGGGATCGCAGCCGATCCTGCAGCGCAAGCGGGAGAGCCACGAGCGGCTAGGCCTCCAGCTCCAAGGTCGGAGGGGACACTCCAGGCAGCGCGTTCACCAGCTTTTGGGACAGTTCAGTGACATCGCCTGCCCCAAGGGTAATCACGACATCCCCCTTGCGGACCTCGGCGCGAAGCACATCGAGGGCGTGCTTCCCGTCCGAGCAGTAGACAACGGCCTTGTGGCCGTGGTGCTTGAGCTCCCGGACCAGAGTCTCGCCGTCGATGCCCTCGATGGGTCGTTCGCCAGCCGGGTAGACATCGAGTACCAAGAGGACGGCGCAGTCGTTGAAAGCACCCATGAACTGGGCGTGCAGGTCCTGTACTCGGCTGTAGCGATGCGGCTGCCAGACGGCAACAACCCGGCGCCCGTAGCCCTCACGCACCGCGGCCAGGGTGGCCCGGATCTCCACGGGATGGTGAGCGTAGTCGTCGACCACAGTGACACCGTTGACCTCGCCCCGCACCGTAAAGCGGCGCTGCACGCCCTCGAAACCCTCCAAGGCCTGCTGAACCAGAGGGAAGGGAATCTCCACCTCAAGCGCCGCAGCGATCGCCGCCATCGCGTTCAAGACGTTGTGTCGTCCGGGAATGCGCAGGGTCACGGGGCCCAGGAATTCGCCGTGCCGAATCACCGCGAAATCACTCCGGTCCTCGCAGACCTCCACGTCGACAGCCTGAAAGTCTGCCTGCGAGGAGAAGCCGTAGCTGAGATAGCGCTTGCTGACTTCGGGCAGGAGCCCCTGAATCACTGGATGGTCCATACAGAGGACTGCGGCCCCGTAGAAGGGCACCTTGTTGATGAAGTCCAAGAAGGCCCGGTGGAGAGCCTCTAGGTCTCCGTAGTGGTCGAGGTGTTCGGGATCGATGTTGGTGACGATGCTCAGGATGGGGCTCAAGTGCAGAAAGGAGCCATCGCTCTCGTCGGCTTCTGCGATCATCCAGTCCCCGCGCCCCAGAACTGCGTTGGTGCCCACGCTGTTGAGCTTGCCGCCAACCACAACTGTGGGGTCCAGTCCCCCCGCCTCGAAGA
>CAZQTQ010000048.1:2398-14919 GCA_964596025.1 uncultured Rickettsiales bacterium | reverse complement strand
GAAGATCGCGGCCAAGAGCGAAGTGGTCGTGGTCTTGCCGTGGCTCCCGCCGACGGCCACGCCCTGCTTCATGCGCATCAGCTCGGCCAGCATCTCGGCCCGTGGGATGACGGGGACTCCTTGATCGGTAGCGGCCATGACCTCGGGATTGTCCAACCCCACCGCCGAGGACCTCACGACCACCTGCGCGCCGGCTACGTTGTGCGGAGAGTGGCCCACGGCTACCCGCACGCCTATCGCCTCCAGCCGCCGAGTGGTCACCGAGTTCTGCAGATCCGAACCCGTGACCTCGTAGCCCAGGTTGTGCAGCACTTCTGCGATCCCGGACATTCCGATGCCGCCAATGCCGACAAAGTGGATGGTGCGGGTGCCGAGAAACACGAAAGAGCCCCTTTGCTAAGGCCGGTACGGACCGATGCGCAGGTCGAGCCGGCCGGTCTACGGACCCTTAGGGGATTCCTGCGAGCCGGTACATCTCGTCGATGACCTCGCTCGCAGCCTCGGGTCGGGCCAGCGTGGCCGCACGCCAGGCCATCTCCTGGATGCGACGACGGTCTTTGTACAGGCCTTCCAGGATCTCCGCCAGCTTTTCCCCGCTCAGGTCCCGTTGGAGGAGCATCTGGCCCGCTCCGGCCTCTACCAGTTCCTGGGCATTGACCTCCTGATGGTTGTCTGCGGCCTGAGGGAAGGGCACGAGTACGGAGCCGCGTCGGCTGATGCAGAGCTCAGACACCGTCAAGGCTCCGGCCCGGCAAAGCACGAGGTCGGCCGAGCGGTAGGCCTCGGCCATTTCGTCGATGAAGGACATGACCTCGGACTCAATCCCACCGGCCTCGTAGGCAGCGCGAACACGCTCCTCGTCCGCCACTCCGGTCTGGTGGATGACGTACAGGCGCTCCTTGAGCCCCTCGCTGATATGGGGCACGAAGTCGATCATCGCTTCGTTGATGGGATGCGCCCCCTGCGATCCGCCGACAACAAGCAGCTTGAGGCGGTCCCCAAGGCCGACCGTCACCGTGGAGTCGAGGGTCAGGAGGTTGACGAAGTCTTCGCGGATGGGGTTGCCGGTCATCCGCACCTTGGAGGCCGGGAAGGAGCCGGCCGCGTGCTTGAACGCGACGAATACCCGCTCCACGAAGCGACCGAGGATTCGGTTGGTTACCCCCGCGACCGAATTCTGCTCGACGATGCCCGTCCGCTTGCGCAGCATCCAGGCCGCCAAGACCATCGGCCCGGAGGCGTAACCACCCACCCCGATGACCAAGTTCGGCTTCTCTCGAAGTAGCAGGGCAATGGACTGCAAGATGGCCCGTGGAACACACAGAAGAGCGATGATCTTGGCGACAAACCCTTTGCCCTTGATGCCTTGGACGTCGATGAAGCGGACGTCGAGCCCCTCCCGGGGGCCAACGCGCGCCTCGATGCCGTTGCGGGTACCGACGTAGATCACCTCGTTGCCCGATGCGCGAGCCAGGCAGGCCTCACCCACAGCCACACCGGAGAAGAAGTGGCCACCCGTGCCGCCGCCCGCGATGAAGACTTTGACTGGAGTCCCCTTGCCCATGCGATCAGAAACTCTTAGCACCCCTCGCCCGGCCGTGGGGTAAGGACTGGGGGGATTTCCGCAACTGGGATCGTCCCGGCATCAGGAGATCGCCCCCGCCCGCACCCTCCGTCGGCCGCTGGGCATGCCGTAGGAACTCTTGGGGTGTTCGGGGGGCATGTGCTGCCGACGCGCCTGGCTGGTCACATTGAGTAGCACCCCCAGCATGGCCATTGTCAGCACGAGCGAGGAACCGCCGTAGGAGATCAGGGGTAATGTCAGCCCCTTGGTCGGCAAGAGCCCGGTCACAACCCCCATGTTGATGCCCGCCTGCAGGCCGATGAGGATGCACAGGCCCATGCCCAAGAGGCGTCCGAAGAGATCCGGAGCATCCAGACAGGTACGCACTCCGCGCCAGACGAACAGGGCGAAGAGGGTCACCACTCCAACAACCCCCACCAGGCCGAACTCCTCGGCGATCACCGAGAAGATGAAGTCGGTGTGGGCCGCGGGAAGGTAGAAGAGCTTCTGACTGCTCTCGCCCATGCCGGAGCCCAGGAGACCCCCTCCCCGAAAGGCCAGCCAGCTTTGAATGAGCTGGAAGCCACTGTCCCCTTGGTGGGCCCAGGGATCCATAAAGGCGACAATCCGTTCCCTCCGATAGTCCGCGCCCATCAGCACGACCCAGGCTGCGGGTAGACCAAGGACCAAGAGTCCGCTCAAGTGGATGAGCCGCACCCCAGCAAGGAACATCATCACGAAGAGGATGGCGGCCAAGGTCATGGTCGTGCCGTAGTCGGGCTCGACCAGGATGAGGGCAAGGACGAAGCCAGCAAAGAGCAGGTGGGGGAGGATCCCAATCGCGAACGTTCCGATGTAGGCCTGCTTCTTGTCCAAGCTGTGAGCGAGATAGAGCACGAGCGCAAGCTTGGCGATCTCGGAGGGTTGGATGTTGACGGGGCCGGCGGGAAGCCAGCGCGTGGCTCCGCCCATGGTCACTCCGATCCCAGGAACCAGGACCAGCGCCAACAGAGCGGTGACGAGCAGCAAAATGGGGTAGGTCCAAGGCCGCAACCGCTGGTAGGGAATAGCGGCCGTCACCGTCATGGCCCCAATGCCCATGAGAGCAAAGACGATGTGCCGGCGGATGTAGAAGAGTTCGTCCCCGTGGACATCCGCCGCGTAGATGGCTCCCGCCGAGTAGACCATGGCCACCCCAATGGCCAAGAGCCCCAGAATGCAAAAGAGCATGAAGGTATCGACGTGCTTGAGGTCGTTCATCAGCGGACCTTCAGGCTCATGACGGCAAAGAGCGCCAGGACGATAGAGATGATCCAGAAGCGAACGATGATCTTCGGTTCCTCCCAGCCCTTCTTTTCGAAGTGATGGTGGACAGGAGCCATGGCGAAGACGCGCTTTCCGGTGGTCTTGAAGGAGACGACTTGGATGATGACGCTCAGGGTCTCCATGACGAAGACACCCCCGATGATGAGTAGCAGGAGTTCGTTGTGCGTCAGGACAGCGAGCGCACCCAGGATGCCGCCCAGGGGCAGGCTTCCCGTGTCGCCCATGAAGATGCTGGCGGGGTAGGTGTTGTACCAAAGGAAGCCCATGCCGGCGCCGGCGAGGGTCACGGTGAGTACCGCGAGCTCCGCCGCACCCGGCACGTAGAGGAGGGCCAACTGGCGAGCGTAGGCTTCCGACCCGACGAGGTAGGCGAGCAGGCCGAAGGTCAGGGCTGCCGTCATCACCGGTCCGATGGCCAAGCCGTCCAGGCCATCGGTGAGGTTGACTGCATTGGCGGTGCCTACGATCACCAATGCACCAAAGGGGACGTAGAGGCGGCCGAGATCCGGATTGAAGCCCTTGCTGAACGGGATGGAAATGACAGTGCTGTGGCCCAGGTGAGCAACACAAATCCACACCGCAACGCCGGCAATAACGAACTCAATCAGCAGGCGGGACTTGCCACTCAGTCCGTCGCTGCTCTTCCGGCTGATCTTCGCCCAGTCGTCGGCAAAGCCCACGACGCAGAAAGCGGTCCCGATCGCCAAGGTCATCCAGACCCGCGGCTCGCTCAGCCGTCCCCAGAGCAGGGTCGAGATCACGACTGCGCTCATGATCAACAGGCCGCCCATAGTCGGGGTTCCAGCCTTGACGAAGTGGCCCTCCGGCCCGTCCTCGCGAATCTCCTGGCCCAACTTCCGGCGGCGCAGGAAGCGGATGAAGCTGGGATACAGTAAGAGGGTCACGAGCAGCGATGTGGCCATGGCTGCGGCGGCCCGGAAGCTGATGTAACCGAAGACGTTGAAGGGACCGAACTGATCCCGAAGGTTGTAGAGAAGCTCGTAGAGCATAGGTCTTCTAGCCTTCCCGTTCGTTCGACAGGAGATCCAAGGCCCGCTCCATGCGGATGCCTCGGGAGCCCTTCAGGAGGAGTAGGTCGCCCGGCTGCAACTGTTCCGCGAGCAGGCGACCGGCCTCCTCGGAGTCGGAAGCACAGACGGCAGCGGTGCCGGCCGCCTCGGCGGCCTCAACGGCGTAGGTCATCAGCGGGCCCGTGCCCACTACCAGGTCGATCCCGAGGCTCGCAGCGTGAGTGCCGACCTCAGCGTGGAGCCGAGGCCCCTCGGAGCCGAGTTCCAGCATGTCACCCAGAGCCGCCACCCTCCGACCGACCGAGGCAAACGCGGCCAGCGTGTCCAGGGCGGCCCGCACAGATGCCGGGTTGGCGTTGTAGGCATCGTCGACAACGGTGACGCCAGCCACTTCGAGTACCCGCATCCTCCGGCCGGGCACCTCGACCGTGCACAGGCCGGCGACGATGTCCTCAGCCGAAGCGCCCAGGGCCCAAGCGGCGGCGGCGGCAGCCAAGGCGTTGTGCACCTGGTGCCTCCCGGGAAGGGGGAGGTGGAAACTCAGTTCGTCGTCGAGCCAGCGCATTCGAACCCCTAGGCCGTCGGGACCCCGATCGTCGACCTCGAGCGCCTTGACGGGACAGTTGGCCTCCGGACGCAAGCTGAACGCCACTTCCCGGGTACCCTCGGGGCGCGGGAAGCGAGCTGAGAGGGGATTCTCCGCGGGATAGACCAGAGTGTCCCCCGGAACCGCGGCTTCGAAGAGTTCGCCCTTGGCGTCGGCGATGGCCTCCACGTCGGGGAAGAACTCCAGGTGCGCCGCTGCGACCTCAGTAATGACCCGAACCGCGGGCCGGACCATGGCGGCAAGGGTCCTGATCTCGCCCGGCTCGGACATGCCCATCTCAAGAACTGCCCAGCCGTCCTCGGGGCGGGCCCGGAGCAGAGTCAGAGGCAGCCCAATTCGGTTGTTGAAGTTCCCCTCAGTCTGCAGCCCCGGCCCCTTCTGCGACAGGATGGCCGCGATCATCGCCCGGGTCGTCGTCTTGCCCACCGAGCCGGTCACAGCAACCACCCGCTTTGGGTCCACGCCAAAGAAAGAAGAAGCAGCGGCACCCAGGGCAACCAACGTGTCGTCGACGAGCAGAACGGGGCCCCGAGCCCGGTCGAAAATCGAAGGGTCCTCGGGAAGAGCCTGGATGATGGCACCGCCCCGGTGGGTTCGCAGCACGTCGTCCAAGAAGCGGTGGCCGTCGAAGTTCTCGCCAGAGAGCGCCACGAACACTCCGCCGTCGACCATCTCGCGGCTGTCGGTGCACAGGCTCCAGTCGCCACCCCCAGGACCGGCAACCTGGCGTGCACCGGTCGCAACCAGAAGGGCTTCGGCACTGAGCCGACCCGGGGGGTGGTAGCGGCGGATCACGCCCATGCCTCCAGGGCCCGTCGAGCGTGGTCCCGGTCGTCAAAGGGGTGGAGTACCCCCCCGATCTCTTGGGTGGTCTCGTGGCCTTTTCCGGCAATGACGACGACATCCTCTTGCCGGGCCCGGGCCACCGCCCCGGCGATGGCCTGGGCTCGATCGGCCTGTCGCTGGTAGGGGGTAGAGCAGGACTCCAATCCGAGGGCCGCCCCATCCAAGATGGCCTCCGGGTCTTCGCTCCGAGGGTTGTCCGAGGTAAGCACCACCCAGTCCGCACCCTCCCCCGCCGCTCGGCCCATCAGCGCTCTCTTGCCGGCATCGCGGTCACCCCCGCAGCCAAAGACGAGACCAAGTTGACCCTGAACCAGAGGGCGCAGAGTTCGGAGAACCTCGCGGAGAGCCTCGTCGCTGTGGGCATAGTCCACGAGGACCAGCGGGCCCTCCCCATCGATGCGAGTGACCCGCTCCAGCCGACCGGGTGCCCCCCGAGTCGTCGACCAGCCACGCTCGATGGCTCGGGGTTCGATCCCCAGAACTGAGGCACAGGCCCCGGCGAGGAGGGCGTTGCTCAGGTTGTGCCGACCCAGAAGGGAGCTCTCGAGGCGCAGAAGCCCCTCTCGAATCCGAATCGAGCCGGTCAGTCCCTCAATACTCACTTCCACCGGCCCCTGGGGCCCCAGGTCCGCACCGCCCCGAGCAAGGGTCTCTGGATCGCAGGAGACACGAAGGCAACGGACTCCCCCCGACCCCCCGGCGTAGGTAGCAACGGTCGGGTCGTCCACGTTGAGTACAGCCCAGCAACCGGGCTTGCCCCAGCTGGGCAGCCACTCGGTGAACAACCGGGCCTTGGCCTCCTCGTAGGCGGCCAGCGTGCCGTGGTAGTCGAGGTGGTCGCGGCTGAGGTTGGACCAAGCTCCGACGTCGAGGCTCAGTCCAGCGGCCCGGCCCTGGTCTAGCGCGTGGCTACTGAGCTCGAGCGCCACCGCCTCCACCCCGTCGGCACGCATCTTCGCCAACCAGCCGAAGAGCTCGGGACCTTCCGGCGTGGTGTGGCTCGCGGAATGGCGGACCTGTCCCTGAGTTCCCCTCCATTCGATTCCCGTCGTGCCGAGAGTGCCCCAAGTGAGTCCGGCCGCCTCGAATATAGAACCCAGAATGGCCGCAGTCGTTGTCTTGCCGTTCGTTCCGGTCAGGGCGACGACCTGCATTCCCGCATCGGGGTGCTCGTGGAGGGCGACGGAGGCCAGGGCCAGGGCCCTGCGAGGGTCCTCCACCCGAAAACCGGCCACCCCCTCCGGCCAGGTCTCGGGCCAACGGCTGAGGACGACAAGCGACGCCCCCCCTTCGATCGCCTGAACGATGAAGCGGTGCCCGTCGACCTGGGTACCGGGGATGGCGGCAAAGAGGCTCCCAGCCACCGCCTTTCGGGAGTCGTGCGTCGCAGTTACGACTTCGAGGTCCTGAGGGCCGCGGCACTCAAGGACAGGAAGCCGTTCTGCGAGTTCCCGAACCATCACTGCCGGCCGCCCCCCTGAACGGCACGGGTCGCCAAGGCCAGCCTCACCGGGTCCCCCGGCGACACCGGTTCCCCCGCTTCGGGCTCCTGCATCAGCACCCGTCCCGAGCCATCCAACTCAACCTCGAGCCCCGCCGGCACCAGGAGGCGCACTGCATCACGCGCCGCCAGGCCTCGAAGGTCGGGCATGCGGTAGCTGCCGATCGCGCCACCTTCGGTCTCGAGAGGTTCCAGCCGCAGGTCAGGGCTCTGTTCAACACCCTCGCGGGATCCCGGCTCAACAGCCCCAGACGCCTCCGCGGCCATCAGGATCGGCCGCTTGACCTCACGATCGGGAGGCACACCCAGCTCGCGGAGCGCCTGCCTGGTGATGTCGCGGAAGACGGGGCCGGCAACGGTCCCGCCGTAGTACTTCTTGCCCCGCGGCTCATCCAGGACCACCAAGGTCACGACCCGCGGATCGTGCAGCGGCGCGAAGCCAATGAAGGAGGAGACATAGAGGCCCCGCGGGTAGCCCCCATCCCTGGGTTTCTGAGCCGTCCCCGTTTTGCCTCCTACGGTGTACTCGTCCAGCGCAGCCCGCGTGCCGGTGCCACCCTCCTCCACGACTCCGCCGAGCAGTTCCCGCATCTGGGCGCTCGTCTCTTCGCTCAAGACCCGCTCAAAGGGCCCCTGGGGCCGGTGGTCCTCAATGACCCGCCCGCTGCGGTCGCGGCGCTCGGCGACGAGGTAGGGCTGAATGTGCAGTCCACCGTTGACGAGGGCGGCGAAGGCCGCCGTGAGCTGAATCGCGGTGACGGCCATGCCCTGACCGAAGCAGTGGTTGGCGAAACCCATGCGGGTCCAGCCCTCGGACTTCCGGAGGATCCCCGCCTCCTCACCGTAGACATCGATGCCGGTCTTGGCGCCAAATCCGTAGCGCCTGAGGGCCGCTTCGATCCCGGCGGGTCCGACCTTCTCGGCAAGCTTGACGGTGCCGATGTTGGACGAGACCTTGAGCACCTGGGCGAAGCTGATCTTCTCTTCGGGGTGGGCATCGTGAATTGCCTGCCGGCCGATGCGGTAGGTCCCCCGTTCGCAGTAGATGAGTTCGTCTGGGGTCGATAGACCCATTTCTAAGACCTCAGCCAGGACGAAGGGCTTCATCGTCGAGCCCGGCTCAAAGCTGTCCGACACCGCCCGGTTGCGGCGCTGCTTGCCGTTGGTGCCCCGGAAGTGGTTGGGGTCGTAGCTCGGCAGGGAGACCATGGCCAAGATGGCGCCGGTCTTGGCGTCCAGGGAGACGGCCCAGCCAGCCGCCGCTTCGTGTTCCTCGACGGCAGCGGCCAGTGACACCTCGGCGCGGTGCTGAATCGCATGGTCCAAGGTCAAGACCGCGGTGTTGCCTTCGGTGGACCGCCGTCCAAGCACCGCGTCGTGGTTGACGGCCCGCCTGCGCCCATCCCGGAAGACCCGGTACTGGTAGCTGTCGCCGCGCAGGGTGCCTTCGAGCTTTGCCTCCAGGCCCTCTAGACCCTGCCCATCGGAGCCTGTAAAGCCGAGGATGGGCGCCGCAAGACTGCCCGAGGGGTAGTCGCGGTGGGCTTCGGCTGTCATGTATATACCGGGGATATCAAGCTGCCGAACCGCTTCACTCAAGCGCGAGGGAACCTGCCGGGCGAGCCAGACAAAGCGTCGGTTGGCCCGGCTGAGCTTCTTCTCGACAATCTCGGCCTCCTCGTTCAGGAGCGGGCCAAGCAACTCAGAGGCCGCTTTGGCATCCTCGACGAACTTCGGGTCGCTCCAGATGCTCTCCAGCTCCAGCGAAATGGCGAGCGGCCGGCCGAGACGGTCCACGATGCCGCCCCTCCTAGGGGCAACGGAGATCACCCTCTGCTGCTGGTCGGGCAACCTCTGAGCCAAGCGCTCGTCGGGCCCCACAGCTAGGTAGGCCGAGCGGCCAATCACCAGCAGCCAAGCGAGGAAGAAGACCACGATGACGGCCGTGGAGCGAGAGCGAAAGGCCAGAGCATCGGGTTCGACCGGCGCCTGCAGGCGTCTGATTCCTGGCGAACTGTCGCGGCGACTTCGCTTGGCCTGGGCGTCCAGCTTTCGCTGATTGACGGGCGTCAGCCGGCGGTAAGTGCGGCTGCGGTCTCGGTTCACGGCCGCACCTCCGCCTCAGCGGCATGGGGAATCAGGGAGTCACTCAGGGCATCGGGGTCGTCGGTGATGACGACGACCTGCTCTGGTTTGGCCCGCTCGAGGCCCAAGGTGGGGGCCAGCGACTCCAGCCTGGCAGGCGCACGAAGCTCGGCAAGCTTGGCCCGAAGACGCCTCTGCTCGGCGGCCAGATCCTCTTCCTCGTTGATGAGGTCGTTGATCTGGTAGGTGATCTGGACCGTCTCCATCTTGGCCCAGGCCACGAAGATGAGGGCCGTGGCGACACACGCCGCTGTCAAGACGGCCGAGGCAAAGAAGCCCTTGGTCTGAAGTTCGTCGTTCATCCGCCCTCTCCTTCGGTGTCCAGCCGCTCGGCCACCCGAAGCCGGGCGCTTCGGGCCCGAGGGTTAGCGGCGCATTCATCTTCGCTGGCCACCTGGCCCTTCCGGCGGGGGAGCCGCACCTTCGGCTGGTTCCCGCAAACGCAGAGCGGTAGATCGGGCGGGCAGGTGCAGCCACGAGCGAGATCACGGAAGGCGCGCTTGACGGGTCGGTCGTCCCCGGAATGGAAGGTGATGACCACCCACCGTCCGCCGGGCCGCAGCCAGCGGAGTCCCTGTTCCAAAAGGGCTTGCAGTTCCTCAGACTCGCGATTCACCCGCATCCGCAGCGCCTGGAAGGTCTTGGTCGCCGGATGGGTTCGCGCACCCCGTCGCCCTCCCTTGGCCTTGGCCACGACGCCAGCGAGGTCGAGGGTGGTACGAAACGGATCGTTGTCGCGGCGCTGGACCACCGCGCGCGCGATTCTTCGCGCGTCCCGCTCCTCGCCCAAGGTCCAGAGCAGGTCCCTCAGTTCCTCTTCGGAGAGTTCGTTGACTAGGTCACAGGCTTGGACCGAATCTCGCTGGTCCATCCGCATATCCAGAGGGCCATCGTGTCCGAAGGAAAAGCCCCGGCGTGCGGTGTCTAGTTGGTGGGAAGAGACCCCCAGATCCGCGAGCAGGCCGTCCACGCTTCCCGGCTCGAGGCCCTCCTCGGTGAGCGCCTGGCTTAGGCCGGACCAGGGGCTGTGGGTGACGGCCACCTGCGGGGGATCGGGGTGCTCTGCAAGGTTCCGTGCAAGCCGCTGATTTGCGGCGGCCAGAGCATCCTCGTCGCGGTCCAGGCCAACGAAGGACCCAGCGGACCCGAGCTTGGCGACGATGGCCGAGGCGTGACCCCCACCCCCCAGGGTGCAGTCGACGTAGGTCCCGTCGGGACGGATCTTTAGGGCCTCGAGGCAGGCATCGAGGAGAACCGGAACGTGGTGAAAGGCCGAGGCCGTCACTAGAGGTCCTCCCCCTCGTCGTCGGCGTCAAAGGTCGAGAGGATGCCGAACTCGCCCTCCTGCTCCACCTGAGCCAGTGCAGCTTCCTGCCGAGCAGCCCAGCGCTCTGCATCCCAGATCTCCAACAGGCCCAAGTAGGAGAGGACAACGCAGTCCGAGCGGAGTGTGGCTCGCTTGCGCAGCGGAACGGGCACGAGGATTCGGCCCTGGGCGTCGGGCTCTACTTCGCAGGCGGCGGCGACATAGGCGTGAAGGAAGGCGCGCGTCTTGCGGTCGAAGAGGGACTGCCCGGCAAAACGGCGCTCCATCTTGCGCCAGCGGGTCTCGGTGAATCCCTGGAGGCCGCCGTCCCAGTAGGCGAGTACGAGGCGGTTCTCCCCAGCGGCGTCGAGTGCCTCACGCAGACGAACGGGCAGGGGGAGCCTGCCTTTGGAGTCCATCTTTAGGTCGAACTGACCGCGTATTTGAAACATTGGCCGCCGCGCGTGGGGGACAGTGGCCTTGCCATTCCCCACAATTTCCCACTTAGCACCACTCTATGGGACGAGATCGGGCTGGTCAACGGGAAATAGGCTGCTTTCCGACCCAGAATGATATCGCTATGATATCTATCCCCGCACGCCGATCGGAGCCAATGGATCTGAGCAATGCGAAGGGGAAGCCTCCATCCGGGTTGATATCAACATGATATCAACCCGGGATCGAAGTCAGCGCTGCTTGAGCGCGCGCTCGACCTCGCGCTTGGCGTCCCGCTTTTTCTCGTCGTGCCGCTTGTCGTGGAGCTTCTTGCCCTTGCCGAGTCCAAACTCGATCTTGGCCAGGCCACGAAGGAAGTACAGCGACATCGGGACTAGCGTGTAGCCCTGCTGGCTCACCTTACCGGCCAACTTCCGCAGTTCTCGCTTCTTCAGCAGGAGCTTCCGCTTGCGCCGGGGCTCGTGGTTGTTGCGGTTTGCCTGCTTGTAGGGTGCGATGTGTACACCGATCAGCCAGGCCTCGCCCTCCTCGAGCCGAATGTAGCCCTCGGCGAGGTTGATCTTGCCCCCGCGCAGTGACTTCACTTCGGAGCCCCAGAGCACCAGACCCGCCTCGTAGAGGTCCTCGATGTGGAACTCGCGCCGTGCCTTCTTGTTCTTGGCGATCGGCTTGCGTCCGTCCGCGTGCGGTGAGGAGGCCATAGGCGCGCGACCCTAGCAGGGACGCCCCTGCGTTGACAGCCCCCGAATAGCGTGGTTTCTTGCGGCGCCCATGCACGCTCGTCGCCCCCATGCACTCTCGTTGTCCCCAACGCTAGCCGCCGCCTTCTTGATCGTCGGACTTAGCTTGGGAGCCTGCGGAAGCTCGGGATCCCAGGCCGGGGAGGAGAGCGCGAACCCAGGCGACGAGTCGTCCCCCCTCCCCGAGGCCGAAGTAACCGCAACGACCCGCCCCGTCGGAAACGACGTCGGATACCAGGCTCCCCCATTCAAGCTTCCCCTGCTCAGCGAGGGCGACGACATCGAGCTCAGTTCCCTCCGCGGCAAGGTCGTCATCATCACCTTCTGGGCCTCGTGGTGCGGTCCTTGTCGGGTCGAAGTCCCAGCCCTGGAGGCCGCCTGGCTGGCAAACCGGGACAAGGGTCTCGTCGTACTCGGGATCTCGCTGGACGACACCGAGGACATGGCCAAGCGCTTTCTGTCGTTTTTCCCCGTCACCTACCCCATGGCCCTGGATCAAGGCGGCGCCCAAGTCGGCAACACCTGGGGCGTGGGCTCCATCCCCTTGACCCTCGTCGTCGACAGCGCAGGAGTCATCCGCAAGAAACACCTCGGCTACACGCCAGACACCGTCCGCGATCTGATGGCGGAGGTGGACGGCTTGCTACGGGAGACCGTCCAGTGAAGAACAAAGCCCCCCTCCTCCTGGTTCTGCTCTCGCTGGTTGGCATCGGCCTCGGTCAGGTCCTCACCGACATCCACTTCCAGCTGAGCTACCAACCGGCGCTCGAGTTCGACTCGGCCTGCGAGATCAGCGAAACGATCAGCTGCGCGGCGGTGAACACCAGCAAGTACGGAAAGATCTCGCTGGGCCACGACCGGCCGCCCCTGCCGATCTCCATTCCCGCGCTCGGCTTCTTCGCCCTGATTCTTCTGCTGGGAGCCGCCGCAGCTCGTGCCGACGAGAACCGGCGACGGCCCATTCTCGCCTTGGCCGCGCTTCTGCTCCTGCCCGCGCTC
>CAZQTQ010000048.1:0-2388 GCA_964596025.1 uncultured Rickettsiales bacterium | reverse complement strand
TTGCCTCTACTGCCTGGGCCTGGACGCAGCCGTCCTGCTCTCGCTGATCGTGGCCGTGGCCGGACACGGGGGAGGGGCGCGTGGCCTACTAGACGACCTTCCTAAGGCACCCCGCGGTCTCGCAGTATCCGGGCTGGTCGCGATGCTCCTCGTGAACTGGGGAGCCTACGTCCAATACGCCAGCAAGGCCGCCGAAGCGGAGAACGGCCAGCTTCGGCTCGCGGGCAAAGACCACGGTGCCCACACCAGCGAGGACCACGACGAAGCGGCCCACGGTGGGGAGTCCGCAGCCAGCGCCGACCCTCACGCGGGTCACAGCCATGGCCCTGGCGGCCACAAAGAGGGTGGCACCTCGACGACCGACCCCCACGGCCAGATGGACGAGGCGGAAAAGGCAAAGATGGTGGCTGAAGCCAAGACGGCCATCATTGAGTTCTTGGCTACCTACCCCACGCTGACAGCGCTCGACCTTCCCATCAACCCCTTCGACGCGATCAAGGGACGGCCGGACAGCCCGCTTACTGTCGTCGAGTTCGCCGATTTTCAGTGCCCTCACTGCCGACTCGCGGGCTTCTTCCTCAAGGACATCGTCCATCGGTACGGGGACAAGGCCCTTTTCGTCTTCAAGAACTTCCCCTTCGGCAAGGCGTGCAACGACCGAGTCAGCCGCGACATACACCCCTTTGCCTGCGACGCTGCCATCGCGGTGCAGTGTGGGCGCCGACAGGGACGTTTTTGGGACTTCCATGACCTCGTCTTTGACGCCCAGCAGGACCTCGAAGCCAGCACCTTTGGAACCGTGGCCGACACCCTGGGCCTGGATCGCGCGCGCTTTGACGCCTGTCTCGAGAACCCGGCCGTCCTCCAGGAGGTCAAGACCCAGATCGACCAAGGTCGGGCCGTGGGCTTGGAAGGCACCCCCACCTTCTACGTCAACGGCAAGAAGCTCGGCAGCTCCCACCCACTCTTTGTCGAAGCCGCGCTGCGCTACGAGCTCGTGCAGGCGGGAGAGACTCAGCTCCCCGAAGATCCGGATGGGATCTTCGGAGACTGAGGAGCAATCCCTCGGCTGGACGCACATCCGCCTTGGGGTGTCCCCGCGCGACGCCGAACGTGCAGGCAGCCTGCTGCTCGAGCTCGGCGCCACAGGCCTCCTTGAGAGCTACCCCGAACTGGACTGCAGCGATGGAAGCGGACCGATCCGTTCGGGTGATCCCCGCGAGGTCGCCCCACCCCTGCCCCGAGCCCAGGGACGGATCGAGGTCCAGGCCTGGCTCCCAGCTGTCGGGCCAGAAGACGTCCAAGCCGCCGAAGCTCGTACTGCTCAGCATCTGGCCCAGGCAGGACTCGTGGCCGAACTCTCGGTATCGCTGGTGCCGGACGAAGACTGGAATGCTCGCTGGCGGGCCCACTTTCGACCCGTCCAGCTGTGCTCGCGCGTGCGCGTGATTCCGCTGGGTTTCGAGGACGAGGCCCCCTGCTCCCCGCCAGTCAAGCCGCTCTTCATCGAGCCAGGCATGGCCTTCGGCAGCGGGACCCACCCCACGACTCGCGGCTGCGCCGCCTTCTTGGACCGCATCCTGGAGGAAGCGGCGGCTCCTCTGAGCGTGATCGACGTCGGCACCGGCACCGGAGTCCTGGCTCTTGCAGCTTCCCTGCTCGGGGGTGCCCCGATTTGGGCCCTCGACACCGACCCCGAAGCCCTCAAAGTGGCCCGAAGCAACGCCACAGCCAACCCCAAGGCCGGCGCCATCGAGTGGTTCGACCGCGGCCTCGATGGACTCCAGCTGCAGCCCGTAGACCTCGTCCTCGCCAACCTCACAGCGCCGGTCCTCCGGGCCCTGGCCCCTTTGCTGGCCGACTTGCTAAAGTCTGGCGCCAGCCTCGTCCTCGGCGGCATGTTGGAACGTCAGGCCCCCGCGGTCTTGGAGGACTTTCGGTCGCTGGGGCTCCGGTTCGTGGAGCGCCGCAAAGAGGATGGCTGGATTGCGGCTCATCTGATCCGCGCAGCGCAAGAAGGCAAGGGGAGCAGGCCGTGACCGACACCCGCAAAGCCCTCTTGGAGGTCCAGAACGTCCACCGCGCCTTCGGAGACCTCAAGGTCCTCGAGGGCATCAGCATGTCCATCACCGAAGGGACAATTCTCTGCCTTCTGGGGCCCTCAGGCTCCGGAAAGACGACCTTTGTTCGCCTCCTCGCCGGGGCCGACCTGCCCGACCAAGGGACGGTCCACATCGACGGCAAGCTGATGCCCAGCCTCGAACTGCTGCGTCGCATCGGCTACATGGCCCAGAGTGACGCGCTCTACGGCGAGCTAAGCGGACGGGAGAACATGGAGTTTTTCGGCGGCCTCTACGATCTGGACCGCAAGACCCTGCACGACCGCAT
>CAZQTQ010000047.1:0-16542 GCA_964596025.1 uncultured Rickettsiales bacterium | reverse complement strand
GCCGTCGAGAAGGGCGAGAAGCTCGCCCAGGAAGGCTAGGAAGTGAGCGACCGCTTCCAACTGCGGGTCCTGACACCCCAAAAGGAGGTCTTCTCGGGCGTCGTGTCCGAAGTGATCGCCATGGGGCATGAGGGAGAGTTCGGTGTCCTACCGGGGCACTACCCGTACATCACTTCGGTGAGGCCGGGTCCCCTGTCCTTCGCCGACGGGGACGACCAGCGAGTCTTCGCAGTCGGCCACGGCTTCGCCCAAGTCAGCGCAGAAAAGGTCTCGATCGTGGTCAGCAGCTGCGAGGCAGCCTCCGAGCTGGACCTCGCCGCCGTCAAAGAGGCCCTCTCGGCCGCTGAGGGCCGCCTGGTCGACGCGAGCGCCGGCGAACGCGAGGCTCTGGATGCGGAGTTGGACCAGGCCATGGCCCTCGGTCGCCTCCTAGCAGTGGAGCGCCTCGGCGAATGAGTGTTGGGGCGAAGGACCCCTACCAAGTCCTGGGTGTCGCCAAGAGCGCCGGCCAGGACGAGATCAAGAAGGCCTACCGCAAGCTGGCCCTGGAGATGCACCCCGATCGGGGCGGCGATCCAGAGCAACTCAAGCGCGTAAATGCCGCCTACGCCATCCTTGGCGACACCGAGAAGCGCAAACTGTACGAGGAGTTCGGCCACCAGGCCTTTCGGCCCGGCTTCGACCCCCAGATGGCGCGCCGCTTCGGTGGGGCCGGCGGATTCCAATCCGGGGGGCCCACCGCCTTTGACTTCGAAGAAATCCTCAAGATGTTCACGGGTTCTTCGGGCAGCCCCTTCGACAGCTTCAGCTTCGGCGGAGCCAGAGCCGGCGGCGGACGGGGGCCGCGGCGGGGCAAGGACCTCAACGCCGACCTCGTAATCACCTTGAAGGAGGCGCTGGAGGGCGCCGAGCGCCGAATCCAGCTGAGCATGGGCCACGGCACGCCCATCAAGGTGCGCATTCCCAAGGGGATCCGCAACGCCCAGGTCTTGCGGGTGGCGAAAAAGGGAATGCCGGGAGAGGAAGGCGGACCGCCCGGCGACCTCCTCCTCGAAGTAACGGTACAGGACCACCCGCTGGTTCGCATCGATCGCGACGACCTGGAGATGGACCTTCCCATCAGCTTTGCCGAGGCCATTCGCGGGGGAAGCATCACGGTGAACACGCCCACGGGGACGGTCAACGTCAACGTCCCGGCCCGGGCCGAGGCCGGCACCCGACTTCGGCTGCGGGGGCGCGGCCTTCCCAAGGGCGGCAAGACGACCCGCACCGGCGACCTCTACCTCGTCCTGCGCCCCACACCGCCGGCCAAGAGCGAGGGCGATCTCGACGACGACGCGTTGGACACCCTCCAGCGCGCCTACCTTCGGGACGTCCGGGCCGATCTCGACTTCGACGACTAAGATCGGCTGGCTGTGGCCAACCCGCGCCCCCACCTCTACGTCTCACGTCCCCTCCCCGCCTCCTGCATGGCGGCTCTCGGGGAGGAGTTCGAGGTCCAGCTGCGGGACGAAGACACACCGCCCAGCCACGGCGAGCTCCTCGCCCAAATGCCGGGGGCTGATGCCGCTGTGGTGCAGCTGACCGACGCAGTCGACCGGGAGCTCCTGGAGGCAGCGGCAGGGCACGGGGAGCGGCCCTTGCGGATGGTGGCCCAGGTGGCAGTCGGCCTCGACAACATCGACCGCCCGGCCCTCACCGAGCACGGCATCCTCCTGAGCCACACCCCTGGCGTCTTGACCGAAGCGACCGCAGACCTCGCCATGTCCCTGCTATTGGCGAGCTGCCGGCGCATCGTCGAAGGAGACCGCTTCGTGCGCGAAGGGAGGTGGACCCACTGGTCACTCGACCTGATGACGGGGGTGGAGCTGCAAGGCGCGACCCTGGGCATCGTGGGGCTGGGACGCATCGGCCGAGCGACGGCAAGACGGGCGCGGGCCTTTGGGATGCGGATCGCGTACTCCGGACCCAGGCGAGCGGACCCCAGCACCGAGACCGCACTGCAGGCCCAACACATGAAACTGGACGAACTGCTCGCCAGCGCAGACGTCGTGTCGATCCACGCCCCCCTCACCGAGGAGACCCGGCATCTCTTGCACCGAGAGCGCCTGCTCTCGATGAAGAAAGGGGCTGTCCTCATCAACACCGCCCGCGGCCCCTTGGTCGAGGAGGCGGCCTTGGCCGAAGCCTTGGACTCGGGCCCCTTGCGGGCTGCAGGTCTGGACGTCTTCGAAGAGGAGCCTCGGGTCCATCCCAGCCTGCTGGGGCGCCGGGACGTGGTGCTCCTCCCCCACATCGGCTCCGCCACCGAGGCGACCCGACTGCGCATGGCGACCATGGCCACCGAGTCGGTCCTGGCCTGGGCGCGAGGAGAGGCAATCCCGCACCTGGCTCCGCCACCTCCAGGGACCTGAGGTGGCAGCGGTCGGAAGATCGCGGGCGTCGACCTCTGCGAGTTCTCGCCAGGTCCGAGGGGCCTCGCGAGCGGAGTCGCGGACTCCTGAGACGCCTTTGTCGGCGCCCAGTTGCTCTACCAGCTGAGCTGTTCTGCCCTCCTGGCAAGCCGAGGCGGCTAACCAGCCACCAGGGCGTTGGCTCGCTCCAGACTCTGCAACGTCCCCGCGTCCGTCCACCACCCGGAGAGCTCGCCCCACTGCAGCTCGCCCCGCGCAAGATAGGCGTTGTTCACATCGGTGATCTCGAGCTCTCCTCGAGCACTGGGGCGCAGCGCACGGATGATGTCGTAGACCTGTACGTCGTAGCAGTAGATGCCAGTCACGCAAAACCGGCTCGCTGGCCGGTCGGGCTTCTCTTCGATGACCACGATCTCGGCGCCGTCGAAGCGCGGCACTCCGTAGCGCTGCGGCTCCTCGACCTCCTTGAGGTGAATGCGCGCTCCGCCCCCCTGCTGGGAGTAGGCGGCAAAGTGGGCCGCTAAGGGTTCTTCGAAGACGTTGTCGCCCAGAACGACCGCGACCGACCCGCCCCCTGCGAACTCCTCGGCCAGGCCCAGAGCTTGGGCGATGCCGCCCGCCTCGTCCTGAACGCGGTAGGTGATGGAGCAGCCCAGGTCTCGCCCCGAGCCCACAGTGGCGACGATCTGCCCAAGGTGATCGGGACCGGTCACCACCAAGATCTCGACGACGCCGGCGGCAACGAGCTTGCCGATGGGGTGGAGGATCATCGGCTTCCCGCCGACCGGGAGCAGGTGCTTGTTCCGGTTCTCGGTCAGCGGCAAGAGGCGGGTCCCGTGGCCACCGGCCAGGACGACACCGCGCAGGGGGAGGGCTGAGATCACGGCAACCAGCATAGCGAGACGCAAGGCTGGCGCCCCCCAGCCACCTCGAGCGCTTGCCTCAGAGTTCGAGGAGCAGCCGATCCAACAGGGCCCCGCGTCCGTCCCAAGTGCCGTCGGGCAGGCTGAAGTCCTGGGGCGAACCCCGCCACCACTCGCCGGCCGCCGGCTGCGGCGCCCGGACCGCTGAGTAGAGCGCCCGCCCCCCCAACAAGGTCCCACGAGCCACCAGTGGTCGGAGCACGACCTCGCCCGAGGGAAGCTCCACCTCCCCCTCGACCACCACCTCCCACGAGGCGCCAAAGGCAGTGGGCAAGGGGGTATCGCTGTCCAGAGGAATCCCCAGCTGCTCGACTCCGAGGGCTTCGCTCACTGCCGGATCGACCACTGAGGCCAAGACGTACTGCGCTCGGCCCTGCTCTTCGCCCACCGCGATGGCCTCGGGATCCAGCGCCGCCAACACCTGGTGAGCCGAGCCGCTGAGGTAGAGCCCGCCGCCACTGCCGAGGAAGTCTTCTATGCCACCCACCCCCGCGCTGTTGTTCAGCAGGGTCTCGTAGTCGAGGTGGCCCGAGACGGCGACCAGACCGTATTCGGACAGACCCTGCGGCGTACTCAGGTGCTCGGCCATGCCGGCGGCGGTCGAGGGGCCCAGCTGGACGTGTACCAGGCCCAAGCCTTCGAGACGCTCGTCGACGGCGTCGGCAGGATCGTCGACCTCGGCCCCGAAGACGAGAGCCCGGGGATCGCCTCGGTCGAGGCAGAGGGCTCCGAGCTCCTGTGCTGCCTCGTCATCGACCACCCGGACGGTGCCAATGCCAGCAAAGTGGCCGATGGACAGGCGCGCAGTGTAGCGCCCCGCCGGCACGACTTCGGCAGCGTAGCTTCCGTCCGCTGCCGTCGTTTCGTCGAGCACGATGGCGTCCAGGGCGTCCTCCCAGACCACAGCGACGCCGCCCACCATCCGATCACCCGCCGGCACACAGACCCGAGCCTCCACCGACGCGCTGCTGGACCCCGAATCTGCGTCTAGGTCCTCGTTCCACGGGCCGTCGACTGCCGCCCAATTGCAGGCGACGGACGCAAGCGACAGAGCGCAGAGGGCAGGAAGGGCAGGACGGTTCGGCATCTTCCCCAGTCCAACAGGCCCAGCCGCTCCCGTCCAGGGCGACGATGGCCCCGTGCTAGCATCCGCAGCCAATGAGGCCTTCCCGTTTCGTGGCGATCACCGTGGTTTGCCTCGCCCTCGGCAGCGGTTGCGCCCACCTCCCCAAGCCCGATGGGGAGCCCGGTCCTAGCAAGCGAGACAGCCTCTACCTGGACCCCAGCCCCGCCTCCCGCCTCGTCATCGAGCTAGACCGCATAGAGGGTGCCAATCCTCGCCCCCGAGCCCTGGCCATCTTCTTAGAGCGCCTCAACAAGACCTTGGACAAGCCGGGCGGCATCGATCTCGTGGTCGAGCCGCCGGTACCGCGGGACCGCTGGGAGCCCGACCCGCCAAAGATCCGCAAGCTGGCCCGCGAGCTGCGCTCCATCCCCATCCCCAGCGACGACGTAGTCCCCTTGCACGTCCTCTACGCTCCCCGCTTACGGAAGTTCCGCGGCTACACCTGGATGCGCTCTTACATGAGCCGCGGGGCGCCGGACTACGGTGCGGCCTTTCTGCTGATACTGCGGGAACCGCTCAAGCCGATCCTGTGGATCACGGGCGTACGGCAGGAAGCCGGCGTCTTGCTCCACGAGGCGGGCCACGCCCTCGGCCTCGCCTCCAACCCCGGGCACAGCACAAAACTGCACTGCACCAACGCTTGGTGCCTCATGTACGACGGTGTCGACGCCCGCACCTTCTTCCTCTACTTCTTCCCGACCCTCTTTACCGGCTACCTGCCGCTGGACTACTGCCGCGACTGCCGCCGGGATCTCTGGCCCGAGACCGACGGCAAGAAACCTGTACGCCGGTGATTCGGAGCCTCTTCGAGCCCAAACGCACCCGGGTGGTGGCTTGGCTGGCGGGTCCCATCGTCCTGGGCATGGCCAGCCAGGTCATCTTCAACCTCGTCGATACGGCGATGGTGGGGCGCCTGGGCCCCGCGTCGCAGGCGGCGGTAGGGCTGGGCGGCTACGGTTTCTGGGTCCTGGGCGACCTCATCATTGGGATCGGCACCGCGGTCCAGGCGACCGCTTCCAGGCGAGACGGGGAGGGCGACCGAGCGGGAGCGGGCGCCACGCTGGACACGGGCCTCGCTCTGTCGGTGGTGGTGGGCCTTCCCCTGGGCTTTGGCTTGGCCCGGAGCAGTCCCTGGTTCTTCTCGCTGTTGTCGGAAGACCCCGAGGTAGTCGCCCTGGGCGCTCCCTACCTTGCCATCCGGCTCATGGCGCTCGGCATCATCGCGTCCAACTGCTGCTTTCGCGGCTTCTACAACGGCGTCGGTCGGTCCCTGACCTACATGGGGACGATCGCCGCCACCCACGTGTTCAACCTCTTCTTTAACTGGGTGTTCATCTACGGCAACCTCGGGTCCAAGGCCATGGGGGTCAACGGGGCGGCGCTGGCCACCGTGCTCGCCGCGATCCTGGGAACCTCGCTGTACTCCATTCAGACCCTGGCACGCAGTGAGATCCGCAGCACCTACCAGCCGCTTCGTTTCGCCAACCTCGCCACCGACCGGGCCCGTCGCCTCATCCGCTTGGCCATCCCGGAGTGCCTGCGCCTCATCCTCATGGTCGGGGGCTACCTCCTCTTCTTGCGGCTCCACTCCGCCCTCGGCACGCGGGAGGCTGCCGCGGGGACGATCCTCGTGAACATCGCCAGCCTCGGCTACCTGCCGGCGATGGGCGTGGGGCTGGCTGGGGCGACCCTGGTGGGGCGTCACCTGGGCCAGGGCGACGCGGCAGAGGCACGACGCCACGTCTGGATCGCGGTCCGCCTGTGCATGGCCCTTGTACTCCTACCGTCTCTGGTCCTGGTGCTCATGCCGGAGAAGATCCTCGGGGTCTTTACGACCGACTGGCCAGTGATCCACCAGAGCGCTTCAGCCCTCCGCCTCTATGGGCTGGTGGCCACCCTCGACTGCCTCCCCGGCATCCTGATGTTCAGCCTGATCGGCGCCGGCGCCACACGCTGGGTTGCCGCCTGCCAGTTCGCGCAGCAGTACCTCTTGATGCTGCCCCTCGCCTGGCTCTTTGGCGGGATCATGGGCCTGGGGGTCTTTGGTCTCTGGATGGGGATAGTGGCGTCCCGGGTGGTGATCGGCGCGGTTGTGATCTGGAAGTTCCGCGGATCCTCGTGGGAGGGCATCGACGTCTGAGGGATCCCTCGGTAGAACAGCCCTCATGCCCTCCTACCCCACCCTGCTTCACGCCCTCTTCCACCAGGCCAAGACCCAAGACGACGCCGCAGCCCTCCGCTTCAAGGACAAGGGGAGCTGGCACGACATCTCCTGGACGGAATACAAGCGCCGCGTCCTGTTGGCCTCCTGTGGCTTGCAGAGCCTCGGCATGAAGCCGGGCGACCGCCTTGGGATCGTCTCGACCAACCGCGTCGAGTGGCTGATGGGCGACCTGGGCGGCCTCGCTGCCGGCTGCATCACGGTTCCCATCTACCCCAGCTCCATCGCCGAGCAGGTGGGCTACATCCTGGAGCACAGTGAAGCCACCGGGGTCTACGTCGAAGACAACGAACAGCTGCGCAAGGTGGCCTCGGTTCGCGAGCGCTGCCCCCAGCTAAAGACCCTCATCCTGCTCTCCGGGGATGCGCCGGATGACATCCCCGGCGTCGTGACCTGGGAGCAGATCCTAGAACGGGGCGAAGAGGCTGGGGACACGGGGCTGGGCACCGCCGAAGAAGCGGTCGAGTCGCTGGTTCCCGACGAACCGGCGACCATTGTCTACACCTCGGGAACGACCGGCCCCCCCAAGGGTGCGACCTTGAGCCACACCAACATCATGGCCATGGCGGACAGCCTCTCGGCTGCAATGAAGGCGTCGTCCGAAGACTCCAGCCTCTCGTTCTTGCCCTTGTCCCACGTGGCAGAGCGGCTCCAGGGCGAGATCATGGCCATCCGAAAGGGCTACACCGTCAACATGGGGGAGGGTCTGGACAAGGTGGCGGAAAACTTGGTCGAGACCGAGCCCACGCTCCTGGTCTGCGTTCCGCGCCTGTGGGAGAAGTACTACTCGAAGATCAGCTCAGGCATTCAAGACGCCCCAGACCTCCGCAAGAAGCTCTTTTATTGGGCGACCGGCGTTGGCAAGGAGGTGGCGCGGTGTCGGCGGGAGGGGCAGAGCATCTCGCTCTTGCTGCGGGTGCAGCACGACGTGGCCAGCCGGCTGGTGCTGGGGCCCGTCCGAAAGAAGCTGGGCATGGCTCGCGGACGCTCCTTCCTCAGCGGAGCCGCCCCCCTCTCGGCCGAAGTCGGGGAATTCTTCGCTTCCCTGGGAATCATCATCCAAGAGGTCTACGGCCAGACCGAGTGCTGCGGGGTGTGCACCTTCAACCCGGAGACGAGGGTGAAGTACGGCACGGTGGGCCCCGCCCTGACTGGGCTGGAGGTGAAGCTGGCCGAAGACGGGGAGATCCTCGTCAAGGGGGACAACGTCTTCCTCGGCTACTACAAGCAGCCCCAGGCGACAGCCGAGACGGTAGTCGACGGCTGGCTTCATACCGGCGACGTCGGCGAGATCGATGCCGAGGGCTACTTCCGCATCACCGATCGCAAGAAGGACATCATCGTGACCGCGGGCGGCAAGAACGTCAGCCCGCAAAACATCGAGAACCGGCTGAAGACCAAGGCCGGCATCAGCCAGGTAGTGGTCGTGGGCGACAAGCGCAAGTTCCTCAGCTGCCTCATCACCCTGGACACCGAGGGCCTGAGCGAGATCTGGGAACGGGATGAGAAGACCCTGCCCTCCGACTCAGCACTGCCCGAAGACAAGGAGGTTCAGACCCTCCTCCAGACCTACATCGACGAGGTCAACGGCGGGCTCTCCTCGTACGAGACCCTCAAGACCTTCGCCATCCTGCCCGAAGACTTCACCGTCGACTCCGGCGAGCTCACCCCCTCGTTGAAGGTCAAGCGCCGCGTGATCCAAAAACGCTACGAGGCCATCATCGACGGCTTCTACAGCGAAAAGTTCGCCTAGGGATTCGGGGGGCTAATCGCTCGTCTCTCGGGGGATGGGCTCGAGGAAGCTCATGTCGTCCAGAGCCACGTCTTCACCCTCGTTCAAGCCAACCCACTCGCTGCCGTTCGTGATCTCCACCTCGATGATCGCCGGACCCGGCCGGCCGTCCCCATCCCGGGCGACAAAGCCGACAAAGATCTGGCTTGCGTTGCTGCCGGAGAAGCCCACCTCCTCGGCCAGGACCTCGCCATCCCCGTCCTTCACGACAAGACCACTCTCGCCCGATTCGGGGCGGTCTGCATCGACGAAGATGACAGAGAAGGCGGCCACACCGGCGATGATGGTGCCGTTGCGAACAAAAGTCACCGAAGTCTCGAATCCACCCGAATCCGAGCCCTCAGCGATTGGACCGGGTGCGAACAGGTTGCTGCCCGACGGTGCCTCAGGGAAGTCATTCGACAGACCAAAGTCGGTGTGGACGTATTGGCTGCCGTCCCCCTCTATGCGTACAAAGTGGGACTCCAGGTAGCGGTCTGAATCGATGGCGACCGGCTCGGAACCGGTGACCTCGACGTCCTCGAAGTCCACGTTGATCAGACAACTGAAGCCGGCCAGGGCGCGCTCGTAGTCGTTCAGGTCGAAGAACGACTCCACGCTGCTCTCGCTCGGATCAGCGAAGATTGCTCCGTCACAGTAGGAAGGGCTCTCAGCACAGCCCGCACACAACAGCACCAGCCAGGTGCAAGACAGCAACAAGGATCTGAACGTCTGTAAACTCATGGGGCCCTCCTGATAACAAGTGTAGCCTGCGGGGGCACTTGCCATCCTGTCTCGACGACCCCAATGTCCTCGAGTGGATTACCAGCCAGTACACATGATGTGTCGGCGGTGAGGCCTACCAACACCCCTGCTAGCATCTCCTTGAGCCGCTTTGGGGAAGAGTAATGAATCGAAGTCTTTTGTTGTCGTTGCTGGCTCTGTGCCTGCTGTTCGTCCTCCCTGCCTGCGATGTTGGGGACGATGACGATGTCGTCTCGGATGACGACGACGCCGGTGACGACGACGCCGGTGACGACGACGATGACGCTTTGGTGCTGCCGACTTCGGTTCAGGTTCAAGTAACCCTCGATGGCGTTCCAGTCCAGGGAGCGCAGGTGCTTCAGGGAGGCACCACCAAGGTCGTTCTCAGCGACGCCGAAGGAGGCGCTACGCTCTCATTGGTAGCCATTCCGGGGGATGAGGTCTGGGTTATCGCGGCGCTTGAAGGCCACCGGAGCGTTGGAGAACAACTCGATGCCAAGCCCGAGGGCGCAGTCCTTTTGGATTTGACCCCCGTCCAGGTCGATAACGCAGATTACTCCTATGGCTTGGCCGGGACGGATGACCGCGACACGACCGAGTACTGCTCCCACTGTCACATCAGTGCCACCGAGCAGTTCGCGGGTTCGGCTCATTTCGTCTCAGCCCGGGACGAACAGGTCCATGATCTCTTTGCTGGAACCGCGGGTGCCTTGGGTTCTCAGGAAGCCTGCGCAGCTGCAGGTGGAAACTGGTTGCCTGGGACACTGCCTGGTGGGGCTGGGCCAGGGGATCGTTGTTACATCGGGGTGGGCTTGTTGCCTGACGCAGGCTCCCAGTGTGGCTCAGAGGGACAGCCGACCTGCGACGACCCGAACCTCTCACCAGAGGCCGCACCCGGTGTTTCGGGAGCCTGTGCCGACTGCCATGCACCGGCGGTAGGTGGTCCGCTCGGGGGTGGGCACTCTCTGCTGTCGGTAGAGGGCGAGGCATACAATGAGGGGATCACGTGCGATTTTTGTCACAAGGTTGCAGACATTGATCTAGACGCACCTCCAGGCATCGGAGGACGAACTGTTCTCGGCCGACCGCTGGAGATCGGGGATGGGCTCTCCTTCGACTTTAAGCCCGTGATGTATGGGCCCTATCCGGATGTCATCAACCCGTTCATGGGAGGGGCGGTCAGCCCGATCTTCTCCAATGGTGAGTTGTGCGCGGGTTGCCACGAATACGAGCAATCACCTCTCTGGGACCACACCGACACAGCACTGGATCCCGCTCGCTGGCCCTCGGGGCGGCTCCCCGTACACAGCACCTGGAGCGAGTGGTCGGGCTCGATTCACGCGCCGGCAACTCCCTGTCAGATTTGCCACATGCCAGCTACTGGAGCACTCAACAGTGCTGACATCGAGATCTTGGGCCTCGAGCCCGGCGTGGCCGCAGGCTTTCATCGGGACTCCGACGCAGTGCGGGATCACGGCTTCTCTGGTCCGCTGGATGAGCGCCCAGGACTGGACCGATTGATCGACATCGCGGCGGCTGTCACGGGGACCGCTGCTGTCGAGGGGAACGAAATCGTCGTCTCTGCTTCCGTTTCCAACTTCCAGGCGGGGCACGGGTTGCCCACTGGGGAGCCATTGCGCAGCATGTTGTTGCTGGTGGAGGCCTCTTGCGGGGAAGCGCTCCTCGAACAGACCCAGGGGCCATCCCTGACCGCTGTTGCTGGTGCGCTCGCGGTGGGGGTTGTGGGCGAGGATGTCACGGTCGACGCAAGTGGGTTGTTGTGGAGTGGTCTGAATGCAGTCGGCTCCTCTGCAGCTCTCCAGGTCACTGCGCATCGGCCCACGGGGACTTATCTTGACTACGACGGCGTAGGGCCCTTTGCGACCAGTGAAGGCGGCTTTGCAGCCGCCGAGAAGGGCTTTCCCGAGTTGCTACCCCTGGGGCGTAGCGGAGCGAGTCTCGCGGAGCCGGGGCTGGTGGTCTTGAGCGAGGCGCTCTCTCTGGAGCAAGGGGACCTGGTCACGCTCGGCGAGGAATACGCTACGCCGGTGGAGGGCGGTGAGGCGAGGATGTTGGCGGGGCATCCAGGGATCGACTTCGCACGGGTCCTGGCGGATGCTGGCGGAGCCTGGCCTGTGCCCCACCACCGGGCTGTGGACGTGGTCCGAGACAATCGTCTCTTGCCCTATGCGAGCGACTCTCGGAATTATCGTTTCGCCCGGCCCGAAGGGTGCGATAGCCCCCAGGTGAGCCTGCATCTGATCTATCGTCGCTACCCGCCCGGCCTGGCACGCGAGCGGGCCTTGTCATCGACAGACAACGTCATGGTTTCGACCGCTATTGCCATCAAGTAGCCGGGTGTTCCTCGATTCTGCGGGGCACAGCGGGTAGGGTTCTGGCGAAGGAGTAACGAATGCATCGGAGTTTTGGACGAATCGGGGCCGTGTTGGTTTCCCTCGTGTTGTGCGGCGGCTGTGCTCCGCCCAACAGCGACGGTGATTGCCTGACAGACGCCGAGGAGCAGGACCACGGAACGGATCCCGAGAGCTCTGACACCGATGGGGATGGGATCGGAGACTGCGAGGAGATCCAGCAGGGCCTGGACCCGACAGCTGCGGACAGCGACGGAGATGGCTTTGCCGACAGTGAGGAGATCGATTGTGTCAGCGATCCTCTGGATGGCGACGAGGTCTGCTACGCCTGTGGTTGGGAACACAACGACCCTGGAACCTACGAGTCAGACGGGAATGAGGTTGGTGACACGGCGGACAACTCAGTCATCGTCGACCAGTGTGGCGAACCTGTCGATCTTTGGGACCTGACCGGCAAGTACTACATCGTCTACTTGACGGCGGCTTGGTGAAGCGGCTGCAAACAAGAGGCCGGGCGCCTCGCTAACCAGGCGGAAGAGTTTCTCGAGGATCACCCCGAGGTCCCATTCTCGTACGCCCTATCGCTCTATCATTCCGCAACGGGTGACGCTCCCGATGCGGGCGATGCATTGCAGTACTGGGAGGACCTGGATGAACCAGACTTCCCTGTCACAGCCAGCATCAACCAGGACATTCGGGAGGTCCTCGGCTACGACCAGCCCAACTCTCCAGCTGCGGGCAACGTAGTGATCAGCCCCGACATGGAGATCCTGGGGATCCGCGGAGGGCACGACAACCTCGACCACCCCGACCAGTGGGCCTTTGACCTGATCATGGAGCACATGGCCGAAAACTGACGGCTACCAAGGAGCCGAGGAGTGGAGCCCCGCCCACACAGGGGCGCGCGGGATGTGGAACTGCTCCACATCAGATAGGCACTGTTACCCTCTCTTTAGACCGCTCTGGGGAGGAACCATGCACCACTGGCTCTGCTTGGGGGCTCTCGCTGGGCTGCTCCTCCTCTCCCTCAGCTGCGCTTGGATCCTGCCGGAGTCGGTGCAGTGCGATGGGGACACAGCAGCGCGATGCGCACGCTTTTCTGGCTTTGTCTGCGACGTAGGTGCCGGACACTGCGTCGAGAGCGACTCCGACGAGGAGTCGATTGGGGTCAGCCCCCAATCTCCTGGTTCAGACGGCAGCATCACCACCGACTCCAACGGCGATGGGGTCATAGACCTCGTCACTCCACAGGGAATGCACTTCTTGGGTCTTGCGAACGGCACGTTCGAGATGGGGTGTACAGAGGCACAAGAATTGCTACTTGATCAAAACTGCTGGGAAGCAGAATTGCCAGGCCACTCGGTCACCCTGAGCCGGGACTTCTGGATGAGCCAGACGGAGGTAACCCAGGCCCAGTGGCAGTTGCTGTTCGAGGACAACCCCTTCAGCTTCACCTCCTGTGGGACGGACTGCCCGGTGGAGCATGTGACCTGGTACGAGGCCCTGGCCTTCGCGAATGCAGTCTCGGCCGAAGAGGGCCTCGACGAGTGCTACTTGCTGGATGACTGCTCGAACACGCCGGGCAACGAAATGGTGTGCGACAGCGTTACCATCACCAGCAGCTCTGGATCACCCTATGACTGCACCGGCTACCGTCTTGCGACCGAGGCCGAGTGGGAGTACGCAGCGCGGGCGGGTACGGACCTGCTGTACGCGGGGAGCAACACGCTAGACGACGTGGCCTGGTACGGCGAAAAGAGCGGAGGCTCTCCCCAACCGGTGGCTTCCAAGCAGCCGAACGCCTGGGGGCTCCATGACATGAGCGGCAATGTCGCTGAGCTGCTCTGGGACTGGATCGACCCGTACAGCGCGGAGCCCTCGACGGACCCCGAGGGCCCCAGCACGGGAATCAACCGGGCCGCCCGTGGCGGCGGCTGGTCCCAACACTCCATGTACTTTCGGTCCTCCGCGCGGGCCGGCGTTGTCCCCGGCCTCCCCTTCGACTTCGTAGGTTTTCGCCTCGTACGGACCGCCCCGTGACCCTGGAACCGAGCCAAGATGGTCACCAAGGACGCATCCCGCTCCTGTCCCGCTCGTTCCTCTTTGCTCTGGCGCTGCTCGCGCTGGTTGGCTGCAGCTCCGGGCGTGCTGGGGGTGGGGGTGGAAACGGCGGCGGAGGTGGGGGGCTAGGGCTTGGGGACGACGCCGGGAGTGGCTACGGCGAAACATCCTCGACATGGGTGCGCTAGGCATGGAATGTCGACTTGTTGGAATCTTGAAGTAGAGCGGTGCCACCCGACTAGTCTCGATTGCTCGTAAGAGTCGCAACCAGCAGGCCGGCGGCTACTGGGGCAAGACGGCTTCCTTGGCCCTGCCGCCGGCGACCTCGTAGCCCTTGCCGTGCGCCACCTCGATGCCGCTCTTGGCGCCGTCGAAGCAGAGGTACGTGGTCTTGGACTTGTCCACGTCGTAGGTGGTCTGGGTGTTGCTGTGCAGCTCCGTGATGAGACCGAGCGTGCAGTTCGCCTCTTCGGTGACCCGAAGCTTCACCGCCGCATCGTCCGGGTTTCGGACCGTGACGAAGCCCTTGTTCGGGTCTTCTGTGGGGATGCAGGCCAGCGCGGACAAGGTCACAGCGGCGGCGAGAGCGAGGGCGGAAAGGACGAACAGATTCTTCATAGGAGACCCCAATCGGAAAGCACATTAGCAGCGCGTAAGGGGGGCAGGGCTAGGCCTCGACTCATTAGAACAGGGCAACTGAGAACATCGGCACTGCTAGCATCTCTTCAGACCCCTTTGGGGAGGAGCCGGACCGAATGAGCTGGGTTCGATGGGCACGGGTGGTTGTCTTCGTCGCGTTGCTCGCCAGCTGCGGTGTTGAACAGTCGAGCCGGGCGGACATCTACAACCAACAGGGAGAGCAGCACTACGCTGGCGGTGAGTACTCCAAGGCCGTGGAGATGTTCGAGCTGGCCCTCAAGGAGGCGGAATCCGCCGGCCAATCGGGGCGGATCGTCCCCCTTGTCCTCAACAACCTGGCCATTGTCTACCTCGACCTCGGCAAGTACACCGAGGCCGTGCCCCTCTGCCGAAGGGCTCTGGCCATCGACGAGAAGGCGTTGGGACCAGACCATCCCGACGTCGCCAGCACCCTCAACAACCTGGCCTTGCTCTACTACAGGCTCGGCAAGTACACCGAGGCAGAGCCCCTCTACCGAAGGGCTCTGGCCATCGACGAGAAGGCGTTGGGACCAGAGTATCCGGGCATCACCAGCACCCTCAACAACCTAGGCTCGCTCTACAGGGACCTCGGCAAGGACACCGAGGCCGAGCCCCTCTACCGAAGGGCTCTGGCCATCGACGAGAAGGCGTTGGGACCAGATCATCCCGACGTCGCCGTCCACCTCAACAACTTGGCCGAGCTCTACGACAACCTCGGCAAGTACACCGAGGCCGAGACCCTCTTCCGCCGGGCCCTGGCCATCAGAGAGAAGGCGTTCGGCCCAGACCATCCCGACGTCGCCAGCACCCAGAAGCTCCTGGCTGACATCTGCGAAAAGCTGGAACGCCCCGACGAGGCCAAAGCGCTGCGGGCTCGTGCCGGGAAGAACCCGTAGGCCCGCCTGGTCGGAAGACGCTGGGGGCGGGTGTCCGCCCTCCTGGGCCTACCTGAGCCGCTCGTCCCCCCCCCACAACCCACGCCCAGCCAAGCCCCCCCTTTCTCTCCCACCGAGGCATCGCTGCCTCAGATCAGACAGAATGCGGAGATGACCGACGGAGACTTGTCGAGATCGAGCGAAAGGACTCGGTTCGCCCTACGAACCATCCTTGCCCAGTTGACCGCGACAGCCGTCATCGCTACGGCCGTCAGCGTTGGCGCAGTGGCCTTTCTCAACTCACGATCGACGGTAGAGCAGCTCTCCAGCGAGGTCTTCAGACTGGAGGCCGACTACGCAAACGCCCGGGTGATTGATTACTCCAGCAGCGCCCGCCACACCATTGAGCTCAACAGCGCCCTCATCGGGGATGGGCTCATCTCCCCGGATGACGTCAAGGAGATCGGCGATCACTTCATCGATGTCATCCGTGCCAACCCGCGCCTCTCGTCCTCCGGATTCGGAAAGCCGAACGGGGAGGCCCTGTGGGCAACCATCAACCCCAACGGGGAGATTCGACTCCATTCCTACTCTCGCGACGACACCGGCCAAATGATCCGACGCTCGTACCTCGTCATCGACAACGAAGAGTGGCAACCCGCAGCAGAGGAAAACGCCGACTACGACGGCCGCCTGCGACCCTGGTTTCGCACCGCAATGGGCTCCGAAAAACACGAGTCGGTTTGGACCCCGCCCTACCTCTATGTTCCCGAGTACGTACCGGGGATCTCTCTGTCCAAGCAGGTCCATGACGCCCAGGGCACCTTTCTTGGAGTCGCCTTTGTCGACTTTGAGTTTCAATTCCTCTCTCGTGCCCTCCAGGAGTTGCATGTCGACCTACCCGGCGCACAAGCCCTCATTTTTGACGAGGCGGGGACGGTGCTTGCCCACACCGACCCCACGAGTACGAGCCGGCGAAATTCCCGTGACGAGATGGAGACGGTCCGACTCACAACCCACGCCGAGCCCATCGTAAGGCGTTTGGCGAGCGATTTGGGTCTACCGGCCACGGTCGATACCCTCGGAAAGAACAAGCTGGAACACGTCGACGTCGACGGAGAGCGCTACGTCGTCGTCGTTCACCGAGCCAAGCTGGTCCAGGAACGAACCCATCTGGATTGGATCGTAGCGGTCATGGTGCCCGAAGCCGTCATCCTGGCCGGCGTACGCGAACAGGGCTGGACCAGCATCGCAGTAGGATCTCTGCTCTTTCTGGTCTTCCTGCTGACGGTCATTGTTGTCTCCCGACGACTCTCCGACAGCTTCTATGGCTTCTTCGATGAGATCGAAAAAG
>CAZQTQ010000046.1:11701-16722 GCA_964596025.1 uncultured Rickettsiales bacterium | reverse complement strand
AGGCCATGTCGTAGATCAGATCGAACTGGTACCCAGGGATTGCGTAGCAGTAGGCCTCGACCCACACCCCGACCTCCACTCCGGTGTCACCCGCTTCGGCTTCGACTTGAGCCAGGGTCAGGATGTCGACGCTCTGCGCGTGGGCGGGTCCGGCAACGAGCAGCAGGAGGAGGCAGAGAGGAAGACGATGCGCACGCGGGTGGGGATGCATGGGGGGTCTCCGGGTGGGCGTGTTCTTCTCGTCGACACTATCTCGAGGAGTAGGTCGCTACCTACTGGCCTGCTTAGGGGCCACTATATCAACATGGTCTGCCCGGGCCCGGGGCAGTTTGGGGCCGTCATTTTGTTAGGCTGTGGTCTTGATGCAGTCTCGTTTTCTGCCAGACCAGAGCGAGCTAAGCCTGCTCCTGCGGTTGGTCCTATTCAGCTGCCAGGTGGCCGGATTCATTGCTCTGCTTGCCTCCGCTTTCCACGCACTGCAAGGGGACGAGAGGGCTGCGCTGGTCGCGGTGATCGTGGCTCTTCTGGCACTTACCGTAAGCCAGGGGCTTCAAATCAGGAGCCTGAACCAGCGCTTTGCGGAGCGCTTCGGGGGGACGGAGGAGTCGAAGCTCGCGCAGCACGAGGAGCGAGGTGCGGAGAGCGCAGCCCGCGACGAGTCGTCCATTACCTACAACCTGCGCAAGGGCACCGGAGATGGAGACCGTGGCGGCATCAAGACCGTATCGGATTAGCTAGCCCCGAACCCAAGGACGCTGCGGGCCCTATTCGTCTTGGCTGTCGCTGTCCATTTGAACCAGTTTCTCCATCATCTTGTACTGGATCTGGATGCTCAGCTCTTCGCTCAGCTGGGACTGGCTGATGGCCTGTGCCAAGGCTGCTTGAAGCGAACCAACCCGGTCCGGGCTCGCTCCGAGCTCGTCCAACTCCTCGATGAGCCTGCTGGCGTCGGCCAGCTCTCCCATTGCCAGTTCGTGGCGGGCCATCAGCTCGAGCGCTGAGAGCAATCCGGCCCGAGCGGCAGCCTGGTCGCCTCCTTGTTCCTGCACCTGCCGAAAGGCGAACCGGCACTGAAAGAACAGACGATGCAGGTCCCGCTCCTTCGGTTTCTGGCTCTTGAGTTCCGCGGTGAGGTGCTCCAACAGAACGAGGGCGGAGCGCATCAACGATCGCGCGCCTCGGTACGCTAGGTGGTCCTCGAGAGCTCTGCTCATCGCTGCAGCCGTCTGGTATCGCTCCGCGGGGTCGCAGTGGCAGGCCCGATGGCAAATGCTCACGATCTCTTCATCGCTGTCGTCCGGGAAGGAAACCGGCTCCGATTCCATCGCTTGGTGCGCTAAATCGTGCAGGTCTCGACCCGTGTGCAGGGGCTTCCGACGAAGGATTCGGGTCAGCGTGGCACCCAGAAGATAGACATCCGTTCTTCGATCGATTGGTGCATCGGGGTCGAACATCTCTGGCGCGGCGTAGTTCGGGGTTCCCGCAAAGCGGTCGGTCCAGAGTGAATCGCTCTCTCCGAGGTCGTGGGCCAACCCCCAGTCAAAGAGATAGACCTCGCCGTAGGACCCGATCATGACGTTGGCTGGCTTGATGTCTCGGTGAAGGATCCCCTGGTCGTGGGCATAAGCGACCGCGTTGCAGATCTGGACCATCACCCGCAAGGACCACTCCAGGCGGTCCGGAGGGAGTTCGTCCCACATCGGGTGTTCGGGTTCGGTGATCAGGTCCGACCAAGGCACGCCCCGAACCCGCTTCATCACCAATGCGGGGAGTCCTTCGGTGTCGAAGCCGACCAAGTACAGAGGAAGGATGTTCGGGTGGTCGAGGCGCCCCAAGACGGTGGCCTCATCGATCATGCGCTCCTTGCGCCGGGGCCCTCGTCTGTCCGGAAGAAGGCGCTTTAGGGCCACCTCCCGACCCAAGGTGTCCTGAACCGCGGAGTGCACCACTCCCATCCCGCCTGCACCGATCTTCTCTTGGAGAAGGAAATCCAGGGTCGAGCCGGTTCGCCCCCCCAAGCGAACGACTGGCTCGACGGCTTTCTCGAGCTGAGCCGACGTCAGTTCGGTCGTCTCGATGACTGTGCTGATCGTCTCTCCGGGTTCGCCGGAGTAAGACTCCTCCAGAAACTGAAACAAGGCCTGGGACATCTTGAACACGGGCGTGACCGGGGGTCAGGCTTCTCCGAGGTCCTGAATCAGCTCTCCAGATGTCGTGACCTCCGCGTACAGCGGGAAGATGTTCTCGCAGTAAAAGTCCTGCTCGGTCTGCGTGCGGGAGGCGGTGCAGTCGGACAGGATGGTGACCCGGTAGCCTCTCTCGTGGGCGGCCCGTCCCGTGGAGTCGATGCAAATGGAGGTGACCGCCCCAGCCAGCACCACCCTCTCAATCGACCGCTCCGCGAGTACCTTGTCCAGGTGCGTGTTGGAGAAGGCGTTGAGTCCCCGCTTCCCTTCAACGGTGAGGATGCGCTCGCCTCGTGCTTCGAACTGTGGAATCACCTTGGCCCCCGGCGATCCCGACCGGAATGCTTGAACGTCCCGAATGGCCTTCAGGATCCCGACCGGCGCCACCAGCTCAGAGTAGTCGGGCGTGAAGAAGATGGGCGTCTGGATCAGCAGGGCTTCGCCGTCTTCCACGGCGGAAAGCAACTCCAAGGTGTTGTCCAGTACGTGTCGTGTCCGGTCCGACTCTTCGATTACCGATCTCAGGATCCCGTCTTCGGCGAAGTAGTCATTCTGGTAACCCACGAAAACAAAGGCGGTTTTTCCTGTCGACATTGTCTTGCTCCAGCAACAGATGGCGGGGTTGATAGCGAGGTATTCGACTGTAGCTGAAACCAATTACTTGACAAATCTCTGACAAGATCCAGGTTCTCAGCAAGGGCGGATACAAGTTCCTCCCGAAACGGCAAACCGGCGGCGACGCTGGGACGCAAAGCCACGGGCCTGCAGAGCCAGGCAGCCGAGCTACCGAAGGAGAATGTCATGCAATCTAGTTACGTCTTTTCTCACTCCATCGACAACCTACTCAGCCAGGGATGGAAAGGTGCCGGTCTAGGCGCCCTCGCCGGACTTGGCCTCATGTTTTCGCTGACAGGCTGCGACCTGCAAGATGAGTCCAACGGAGATCTGGAGGGTCAGCAGGAGCTGGCGATGCAGGTCACCGGCTCTGTCATCGACACCACCCCCGGTGCACTCCTTTCGGATTCCAGCCTCGCTGGAAACCCCGAGCTCGGACTTCGGGTCCTGGCGCTGAATCGGGACACCGACGGAATCATCTTGGCCGAGGCGCCGGGAGGCAATTTCGATCTCGAACTGCCCTCTGGTCACTACGCCCTTGCCGTGTTGGATGGCAACAACTCGCCGATGGGGCTGCTCATCGACGACCACTCGAGCTTCGAGGTTTCAGCGAACGGGCAGGGGTCGATGGACCTTGGCGAGCTGGAGCTCGACCGTTCCACCCAGATCGTCACGTCTTCGACCTCGCCGGCCTCTGCCGCCGACCTTCCTGACCTCATCGACCTCATCTCTGTGGTGATGGAAGAGAGCGAGGACGGAGCCAATGGCGTCGACCTGGGCTCCTTGAGTGTGGTGGGTGACGCCGACGGCGACGCAGTGCCCAACTTCCTCGACAACGACTCGAACGCCAACGGTCTGTACGACTCCGTCGAGGGCTTCCATCCCTGCGTGTTGACCTACAGCATGGGAGACAGCTACAGCGGCATCGGCGACCTTCAGGAGTCTGACTGCGTGGTCTTCGACAACCTGAAGCTCGACAACACCCAGCTGTTTGCTGGGGACGGCGACCTTCGACCCCACACCGATCAGCACATCGTCACCTACCAGCTGACGGTTCCCTCCACGCTCGTTCCCAACGTCGTGGATGTTCGTGTGCCCTTCCACCCGCTCTTTGCCAACGGTCAGATCGCTACCTACGCCGGTGGGTTCACGTTTACCGGTGCCACCCCCGCGGTGGGCTCGGCGTGGTCGATGGACAGCCACCGGCTGCACCACGCGATCGCCCCGGATGGAAGCGACGTCTACACCCTGTGGGTTGACACGACCACGGACCCGGTCCCGTCGATCTTCCAAATCGAGGTGGAGCTGGTCACCGGCACCGTCGCGACCTTCACGACCCGTCTTGCCTACGTGTTCAACACCCCCCCGCGGGTGCACAGCATCACCGATGGTGTGACGGCGACGACGCCGAGCTACCCCACCACAGCGGGCGACCCGGGCACGATGTTCAACCCAATCGTCATCGATTCCTTGGCCACTTCCGTCGTCCTGACGGCGGATCGTCCCCTGGTGTTGGCGGGCGGCGCTGAGGTGTGTGGCATGGACTTCCAGGCTCACATCTTCTTCCTGGATGCGGGCGGGAGTCAGATCAACACGGTGGCCGAGTTCAGCCCCCTGGTGAACGACGCCAACCCCTGCCTTCCGGGCTTCGACCTGGACCTGGTACTCGACACCGCGACCTGGTTCCCGACCACCTGGTCTGGACGCACGGTGCACGGATACAAGATCGACTTCACGTCGGTCGCGCACAACGGAGACAACTCAGCCGAGTTCTTCTGGTTTACCCGCTGAGCCTCCCGATCGACTGTCCAATAAAGCAGCCGTCCTGTCTCCTCGGAGGCAGGACGGCTGCTTGCTTGGGACCGACAGCTCGTTCTAGAAGCTGGGGGAGGTGGTGGGGAAGCCGGGCATGATGGGCCGACCGACCTTGGGCCAGCCGGATGCAGTCCACCTCAACTCCCGAATGCCTAGAGTCGCTGCCCCTTCGTTGTACGAATCGTTGAAGTGGAATGAGAGGAGGAAGCGGTCATTGGGATTGTCGTAGAAGACCCCGGGATCTCCGGGACCGACGAATCGGCCCCGATCCCCGAGACACTGTTGGCCCCCACGATCGGACATCAGTTCATGGTTATTGTCCCAGTAGGGACCGGAGGCAACGTCGGACCGTCCAACGTGGATGTTGCAGGTCGAGTCGAGGCCCAATCCACACTGATCCCAACT
>CAZQTQ010000046.1:0-11691 GCA_964596025.1 uncultured Rickettsiales bacterium | reverse complement strand
GGCTCCGGGTCGCGTTGGGGCCCCTTTGCGACCAGATGAAAGTAGGGACTGGTCTCCGACCAGCTCTCGCCTGCCTCTTCCGGGAGGTGCCCTGTCGTGGAGTCCAGTTCGACGATCCAGATGCCGCTCCAGTGCGAACCGACGCTCATCCAGAGCTTTTCTTCGCCCTCTAACGCGGGCGAGGTAAAGACTGACGCATCGACGGCAAAGGGGCCACCGGCCTGGACGCTCGCCGCTGTCGAACACAGGACAGGACTGCCGTCGTCCACCCAGTGCACCGACGAGAGTGAATCGCTGGCCGCTGTCGTCGCGCGCCCAATGCAGGCGGTTCCGTCGTCACGATCCCAGTCTGCGACGGTGTAATACATGACGTCGTTGCCGTACATGCCGGGCGAAGTAGCTGGCTCGTAGGGGCCGACTGCTCCATCGCCCAGTCGATCATCGAGCCAAACGGGCCTGTCTTCGCCGCGAAGGATGGAGTGGGTGTCGAAATTGGGGCCGATGAGCCACGGGGCGCCGTCCGGGTTTACGACGATCGACTCAATGCCGCTACTCCAGACAACCAGCTCATCTCCGTAGTTGACGATTTGCGAGACCCCGCGGGCCTCGGCGAGGCCCTCCGGGTGATCGGACACGGGCCAGACAACGCCGGCGTCGTCGTCTCCGGTGGTGTCGTCGTCTCCGCTGGGGTTGGAGTCCCCGTCGGGAGGAGCGCAACCTGCCGAAGCGCCGTACACGAGCCAGATGGCGCCAAAGAGGTACGTTCGGTGAATCAGCTTGGTAGTCCTGCCATTGGGCCCCAACTATCTGAGGCGCCTACTGCAGAGTAGCTGCTCGCCGATCGGCATGTCAGCTTCATTGGCCAGGTTCCAGCCCACGGCCTTTGCGGCCTGAGGTGTGGGCTCCATCGGAGCCCAGCGTGACTCTGGGTTGGCAACAAGCCCCGCCGGGGTCACAGAACTTGGGCTACTGGGCTACTGGGCTGCGGAGGGACGGGGACTCGAAGAGCCTATCGAGATGCCGAGCGGACATCTTCCTTGGCGGCAGCCTTCGCCTTGACCGTGATCTCAAAGCCAGTTCGTCCCACGCCAACCGTGGTCTGGCCTGGTGTCTTGGCCTCGACGACGATCTTGTCCCCGTCGGGGTGGGCCAGGAGCTTGACGACGTTGCTGTCCATTACGGCAAAGCGACGGGTTGCGCCCAGGTGGATGAGGGCCTTCTTGCCCACCTCGAGCTCGAGGGATTGGGTCTTCTTGATGCGCTCGAAATTGAAGTCAGGAGCCTTGCTCTGCTCCTGGGGTGCCTCGGGTGTCGCGGTCGGAGTTGGAGCGGGAGCCTTCGAAAGAGCAGCCGGAGCGGCCGCTGCCGGGGCCGTCAGACCGAGGGTCAGGGCCAGAGAGAGGGCGGTGGTGAGGGCGGGCAGGGAGATTTTCATCGGAGGCCTCCGGGAGGGGCGTAACAAGCTGAGCTGGACCGCTCTTCTTGTGGTGCGTTCGAGGCTATGGGAGCCCCCCCGATTCGGACAAGGCCCAAACCGGCTCACCAAGACCTTTTCGCTTCGGCACAACAAGTCCTCAACCGTTGGCCCGGATTTCCTCCGATCGGCTGGCGCGTAGGACCTTCCCAAAACCGTGCTCCCGGCCGAGCTCAGGGGTCGGCCGGCCGTCCAGCACCGCGAGCCTTCCGTTGACCAGAACGGCCCCAACGGTGGCGTCGTTGCGCCGCACCAAGCGCTTGAGGTCCCCAAAGCCCTTCATCTCAGCCTCGTGGGCCTGGTCGAGACTCTCGTCCAGCCGGGTCGGATCGACGACCACCACGTCGGCGCGACATCCCAGGTCCAGGATGCCGGCGTCGATCCCGAACCACTGTCCGATCTCTCCAGTTACCCGGTGGACTGCCTGCCCCGGGGTCATGAAGGGCTCGCCCCGCTGCTCGGCGTCCCGGACGAGCTTGAGGAGGCGAAGCGGGAAGTTGTAGTGGGCCATGTTGCGCAGGTGGGCTCCGGCATCGGAGAAGCCGATTAGGACGTCGGGGTGGGCGACGATGAACTCGAGCGGTTCCCGGCGGTCGTTGGCCATGACCGAATACCAGCGCAGATCAGCGCCGTGCTCGGCTGCCAGGTCGAGGAAGGCGTCCACAACGTGGCAGTTCCGCTCCTCGGCGATTTCGGCGAAGGACCGGCCCACGACTGACGGGTCGGGGCAGCTGAGGACTTCGCTGTAGCGAAAGTCCCGGTGGTAGACCTTGGGCAAGAGGAAGTTTGTCCACTGGCGGCGGAAGCGCTTTCGATACTCGGGGTCGCGCAGCAGCACTGCTCGTTCCTCTAAGTCGACGTGGTTGATCGCCTCGGTGCCGGCGCCGAACTCCTCGAAGACGACGAGCTGCATCCCGTCGGACCACACGTCGAACAGGTTGGGCAGGGACTGGAGCCGGAAGTCAGCCCTCAGGAAGCGGTTGAACAGCCGGCTCAGGAGTGGGACCACCTTGACCACGGTGCGGTCGGCGATGATGTCCATGAGGGAGATCACGGTGGTTCTCAAGGGCTTGCGGAACAGTCCTGCGCTCTCCAGCAGGAAGAGCAGGACGTTCACCTTGGTGGTGACGTTTGGGACCCCTTGGAAGACCCGGTCCCGGTCCCGGAGGATCCGGGTGAAGCGCCGGTATTCGGACCAGGAGGCGAAGTAGGAGGGGAGGGGACGAGCCGGCATTCGTTCCCCATCGAGCTTGTCCCAGGGAAGCGTCTGAATCGCCAGGCCCACGTAGCCCAGGTCCAGCCCTTCGTGGAGGAGGGCCTCCATCTGGGCGAGTTCGTCCTGTGAGGGACGGATGCCGGGCTGGACCGAGCGTTCGAAGCCCATGACGTGCATGCGGAGGTTGGAGTGGCCGACAAAAGAGGCCACATTCGGGCCGAGAGGCAGGGAGTCCAGGTGCTCGAAGTACTCGGCCAGCGTCTCCCAACACTTCCGCTCCTGGAGCAGCGGCAACATAATGTCCCGGGGGACCCCCTCGACCCGGCAGAAGATGTCGGCGATGTCCTCTGGGCGTCCCAGCGCAGCTCCCAGTGAGCAGCTCCCGAAAAAGACTGTGGTCACCCCGTGGCGGACCGACTCCGGGAGCGAAGGGGCCACTTCGACCTCTCCGTCGTAGTGGGTGTGAAAGTCGACAAAGCCGGGCATCACCCACCGGTCTCGGGCGTCGATGACCCGCAAGAGCGGGACGGAGGAATGGGGTCCTCGCTGATCTCCGCGATCCGGCCGTCCCGAATGCCCAGGTGGCGGGGGAGCGGGTCACCGCCCCGTCCGTCGAAGAACAGGCCGTTCTCGATGGTGATGTCGAAGGGCTGGGACTCGGACATCGGCTCCTCCGGCCCGAGTCTAGCCTGTCCGCTCCGGGGGCCTGGCCCCCTGGCGGAGGGCCTGCCCTGCAGCCGCCATCGGGGCTCTCCTCCCGGCCCTCCTCTTGGACTGCAGGCAGCCCTTGAGAAAGGCAGGTTGAGGGCAATTTCCTTCGATTTGGCCACCCGCCAAAGCAGGCCCCGCTCCAGTACTCCGGGCGACAAGGCACCCGATCAGTGGCTCTTGCGACTCACGCCCCCACGGCCGGTTCTTCGGCAGGGTACAACCAGGAGGGTGTCCGTCGTGGCAACCTCTGTTGTGACTCTGGAACTGAGGGCTTTGCCATGAACTGGGCCATTGTTGCGAGCGCCTCTGCCATCATCGCGGGTGCGCTGGTGATGGGTGTCGCGATCGTCCGTTTTCGCGGCATCCTCGAGAAAGCGCGCTACATCCGCGGAGACCAGCGCCTGGTTCTGGAGCGCTACCTCAAGATCCACCGGGCGCTGATGGTCTTCTTCCTCCTGGGCTACGTGGTGGTTCTCCTGGGGGTGGTTCTCCAGTCCGCCCTCCTCGGGAACCTCCTGGTGGGTGCGATCTTCTTTTTTGGCGCTGTCTTCGTGTACACGAGCTTGATCCTCGAGGAGAGACTGCTTAGCGAGGTCATGCAGCAAGCGGAGGAGGAAATCAGGCTCCGGGAAGCGGAGAGACGCGCCGAAGTCGCCGATTATGCCAACCAGGCCAAGAGCCGCTTTCTGGCCAGCATGAGTCACGAAATTCGTACCCCGATGAACGCGATTCTCGGCTACGCCCAGTTGCTTCAGCGTGAATCGGGCCTCTCAGTCCAGCAGCGGGAATACGTCGAGGTCATCGATCGCAGCAGTGAACACTTGCTTTCGCTCATCAACGACGTCCTCGACATGGCCCGAATTGAGGCCGGGAAGATGACCCTGACGCAAGGCGAGGTCGACGTCTCGAGGATGATTGTCGACCTCGAGCGTATGTTCCGACAGCGGGCACTGGAGAAGGGTCTGGAGCTCACCCTGACCCAGGGGGAGGCTCTGCCGCGTGTGGTCGTCACCGATGGCGGCAAGGTTCGACAGGTGCTCATCAATTTGATGAGCAACGCGTTGAAGTTCACCCAGTCGGGCTCCATCGAGACGCGGGTCTCTGTCGACCGGACTCATGCCCCTGCCCTGCGCTTCGTCGTCGAGGTGGAAGACACCGGGGTGGGCATCCAGCCGGAGAGCTTGGAGACGATCTTCGGGGCATTTGAGCGCGAAGACGAGAGCATTGAGAAACCTGGTGCCGGCCTCGGACTTGCTGTGAGCCGGCAGTTCGCGGAGCTGTTGGGCGGGTCCCTCACCGCACGCAGTGAGTTTGGCGTCGGCAGCGTCTTCTGCTTTGAGTTTGAGGTCCAGGAAGTCGCTTCGGCCGCGCCGGTCAAGAAGCAGTCTCTGGTGACAGGTTTGGTTGGTGGCGAGCCCGTCCCGCGGCTGCTGGTGGTCGACGATCGCCAGGACAACCTGTCGTTCTTGGAGCGACTGCTTCGCTCGGTGGGTTTCGAGGTGCGTACCGCGCTGAGCGGTGCGGCCGCGCTGGAAGCCCTGAAGACCGAGTGGCCGGACTTGGCCCTTCTCGACCTTCGCATGCCCGAGATGGATGGCGTCGAACTGCTGAGACAAGTCCGGGTCCTGGAGGGCGGACCAGAGCTACCCATCGTCATTGTGTCTGCGAGTGCTCTGGAAGGGGAGCAAGATGAGGTCCTTCGGGCGGGGGCTGATGCCTTCTTGTCCAAGCCGGTGCGGGAGGAAGAGTTGTTTCCGACGATCGGTCGCTTCTTGGGCCTTCACTACACCTACGCCGGCGAGCCGTCCTCGTCTCAGCCGATCACGGACCCGTCTGTCCTTGTGACCTGTGACTTGAGCGGAGTGTCCGATGAGGAGGTCGCCGCTCTGCGCCAGGCCGTGCAGCGAGGAGACATCGAGCAAATGGAGTCCTGTATCGACCGGATCCAGGAGCAAGACTCACAGGTAGGGGCCGGGCTAAGACGTTTGGCGAGCAAGTTCGATTACGTAGCCCTGCTGCAGGTCTTGGGCGATTAGGTTGGATCCATGAGCTCGAGTGGGTCGCAGACCATCCTGATCGTCGACGACACGCCGGCCAACCTGCGCCTGCTGGCTGGCGCCCTCGCCAGCGAGGGATACCGGGTTCGAGCCTTCCCCAGTGGCGATCTCGCCTTGCGGGCCGTCCAAGAGGAGGTGCCCGATTTGGCGCTCCTGGACATCAACATGCCCGGCATGAATGGCTACGAGCTGTGCGAGCGCTTTCGGGCCAGCGATGCGTTGCGGGAAGTTCCGGTCTTGTTCATCAGCGCGATGCAGGACACCGAAGCCAAGCTCACCGCCTTCGAGAAGGGGGGACTGGACTACATCACCAAGCCGTTCCGTCTCGAGGAGGTCTCTGCCCGGGTGAAGACCCACCTCGAGCTGCGGGTCCTGCGGCAGCAACTGGAAGAACAAAACGAAGAGCTCGCCCGCAGCGTGGAGAAGCAGAAGCGCCTGACTGGCCAGCTGGAGCGTGAGTCCCGGGGCAGGATCGAGTCGCAGCAGTACTTTGTCGAGCACTTGGCGCGGCTCGATGGCCTGGCTCGCCTGACGGCCCTCTGCGCCAAGAACGACACAGAGGACGGGCTACTGCGGGACTGTGCTCAGGTTGCTGAGCGGATCACCGGAGCCGAACACGCCGAGCTGTTGCTCTACGACGAACCAGGAGAGCGCTTCCGGAGGAACCCCCTGCATTCCAAGCAGCTGGCCGAAGCGCCCTCCTGGGTACCTGCAGCGAAGGTCCCCTGGGTGCAGCGGGCCTTGCACGAAGGAAAGCAGCTCATAAAGGACTCGGACACCGAGGATGGGCTTTGGGCCTCGCAGCTTCAGGGATTGGGCTTCCAATCGGCGGTGGCCGTGCCGGTGATGGCTGGTACCCGGGTCTTGGGTGTACTCCTGGCGGCGTCGCGCTTCTCGCGGCAGTTCGACAGCGCGTCACAGAGCACCATCCAGGAGTTTGCGGGCACGGTCGGGGCGAACCTCGGTCTGTTCCGCGCCCTTCGAGTCCTCGAGGCCGACCTGGACACGGCCGACTCCGTAATCACCAGCGTGCTGCCAGTTGCTGTCTCGGACCGCTTGCGGGGCGGAGAGTCGGAGATCGCCGATCGGGTGGCTCTTGCCGGCGTCTTCTTCTGCGACCTCGCTGGATTTACCGCCTACTCGGCCGTGACCGAGCCCGAAGAGGTCATCCGCATGCTCCAGGAGACCTTCGGCTTGCTGGAAACGGCCTGTGTGGAGTGTGGGGTTGAGAAGATCAAGACGATCGGCGACGCCTTCATGGCGGTCAGTGGGGTCTCGGTGGCCGTCGATGATCCGGTTGGGTCCATTGCGGAGTTCGCACTGGCCGCAAAAGCGGTGCTAAGCGAACACCTGGAGCGCATCGACATCGGTGTGGGCTTCCGGGTTGGGATCCACGCCGGCCCAGTCATCGCCGGCGTCCTGGGTTCCGACCGGCTCTTCTTCGACATCTGGGGGGATACCGTCAACTTTGCCAGCCGGCTCGAGAGCTCGGCGGCTCACGGTGAGGTCCGCTGCTCGGATGCGCTCCGAAGGGCTCTAGGCGAGCGTTTCCGGTTCGCGGATTGCGGGATGATCCCCCTGAAGGGCAAGGGGGAACAGCAGGTCTGGGCGCTGCTCGGGCAAGCCGAGGAGGCCGGCTCAGGAGAGCTCGGCGAGTAACTCGGCTGAGGTCGCCACGCGGGCGTACAAGGGCAGGATCTGATTGCAGTAGAACTCTTGCTCGAAGTCGGTGCGGCCGCAGGTGCAGTCCGAGAGCACGGTGACGTCGTAGCCCTGCTCGTGGGCCGAGCGCCCGCTGGAGTCGACGAAGATGGACGTGACCGCACCGGCCAGGACGACGTTGCGGATGCCATCCTCTTCCAGGAACTGGCTCAGACCCGTGTTGGAGAACACGCTGAGGGTGTCCTTTGTCTGCACCTCATGGATCCGATTCCCAAAGGCCTGGATCTCGGGGATCGCTGCGGCTCCCGGCGAGCCCGATTGGAAGGCACCCAGCTCGTCGATGGCCCGGAGCAGGCCGACCCGGGCCTTCTTCTTTCCGGAGTCGGCCGAGAAGAGAATCGGCGTCTGGATCATCGCAACCTCGCTGTCGACCAAGGTGTTGAGGAGGCTCAAGGTGTTCGCAAGAGCCTGGTCCGTGGCAGCGGAGTCCTCGATGACCGACTTGAGGATCGCCTCGGAACCGAAGTAGTCCTTCTGGAAGCCCACCAGCACCAGCGCCGTCTCGCTTGCCTTCACCTCGGGTTCGCCTCCATGGGGCGGGGGTCGAGAGCTGCGGTGGTGGCGTCCCCTACTCTGCGGCGTCGCAGTTGCGTGCCGGCGAGGAGGAGGAGGCAAAGGAGCAGGCCGCCTGGTTCCGTCGGAATATCGGCCCCAGAGTTGCATCTGCAGCCGACGGCTTGGAACCCAGGACTGCCGTTATCTGTGGAGTCGTCCTCTGCATCGTCGTCATCGCTCGCTGAGGCACCGCTGTCGTCGTCGTCGTCGCCGGTCGCCGGGGGCGGATCGTTTGGGTCCAAGGGGTCGGTGCCGGACTCCACCTCGTCGCTGTCGCTTTCCCCGTCGCCATCGCTGTCGGCTGAGGTGGGATCGGTTCCGAGTTGGGCCTCTTCCCCGTCGTCCAGGCCGTCGTCGTCGGTGTCGTCGTCGTAGGGATCCGAGGAGCCATTGGCCTCCTCGGCATCGGGCAACCCGTCGCCATCGCTGTCCAGGTCGAGGTAGTTGGCGGCACCGTCTGCGTCGGTGTCGTCGTTGCTGGGGTCTCCGTCGCCGTCCGTGTCCTCCTCAGCGGTGGGGATGCCGTCTCCGTCGTCGTCGGCATCGAGGTAGTCCGCGGTGCCGTCGCCATCGGTGTCCGTGGGTGCCAGCGGGTCTCCGAGTTCGTCTTGGGTGGGCACTCCGTCTCCGTCGTCGTCGTCGTCCAGCGAATCCATCAAGCCGTCCCCATCCGTGTCGACATCCGCCGGCTCCAGCGCATCGATGACCCCGTCGCCGTCGCTGTCGGCGGGCGCGCTCAGGTCGGCTATCTCGGTCAAGTCATCGATCCCATCGCCATCGCTGTCCGTGGAGTTGGGGTCCGTCCCCAGTGCGTACTCGGTCGGATCGGGCACCCCGTCCCCGTCGGTGTCCAGCTCGGCGCAAACCGAACCCTGGGTCGGTGAGGTCAGTTCGTACACGATGTTCGGCTGCGAGAAGTTGTAGAAGGAGAAGTAGCCCGCGGGGTAGATTCCCCGCTCACTGAACTGCAGTGCCCCGTCGACGTAGATGTCAAAGGCATTGACCGAGTAGTCCACTTGAATGACGTAGGTCTGCTGGTCGTTCCAGCCTACGGTGCCCAGCGTGGCGCCCCGGGCCATTTCCACGACGTTTCCGCCGTGCTCCCACAGATCGTAGGACGTGACGGGACCGTTCACTCGGCAGTACGCGAGGCCGGGGGTCCTGAGGTAGCCGTCCCAATTTTGCTCCAGCTGCTTCCAGTCGAACAGGAGCCAGTCGGCCGTCTCGGAGACATTTTCTCCTGAGTCGTAGCCGATGACCCACCCGATCAGGTCGTCGTCGACGGTCGTGTCTACCGTCAACTCGAAGGTCATCGACACCCCCGAGACGGGAAGGGTCGAGACGTAGACGGCGGGGTCCGCGTTCAGGCTCTGGGTCACGGTCAGTGCGTCGTCCGATATGACCCAGTTCGGGCTGGAATGAAATTCGTCGTCGTGCAGGACCTCGTCGAAGTCCACACCGAAGTTTGCGTCCGCACACTCCCACCCCAGCTCTACCTGGCAGCTGGCGTTGCAGCCGTCGCCGTTGTCGAGGTTTAGGTCGTCGCAGAGCTCCGGACTCTCAACGACCCCATCGCCGCAGACCGCGGCCCAGGCCGTCGAAGAGAGGAGCAGTGCCGGGAGCAGGTAGGTCAAGGAGGTGCGTGACAGCCGAAGGTCCTGGCCAGGGTGGCGCAGCTTGGCTGTGCGGACGACGACGGCCGGGCCCGCACCGGCAGGTGGACAGGAAGCGGTTGATGGAGGCATCCAGTTTCCTTCCTTTCACGATCACGCGGTCACAGGCTACACGCCGGGCTTGGTTCGAGCGTTGCTTATTGGTTCACTGCCCGCTTCGACGGAGGTCGGTCTGCGGTCGATTGTGTGTGCTGCTCAGGGCGGGCCGAGGGAAGATGGCCCCCAATTCACGAAATGGTCGATTGCGCTAAGCTGGGCCGCTCGTATGGGGAGAGGACCGCATCGCAGCGGGCCCCTCGCCTGCTGGACGACTGACTGCCCCGGAGGATCTCGTGCACAGAATCATCTCATCCAAGTTCCAGATCGGGCCCTTTGCCCTCGCGGCGGCGGTCCTACTTGGAACTCTGGCCCTCGGGCCTGCTCCCGCTTCGGCGCTCAAGATTCCGGGGCTTCCGAGCTCGGACTTCAACTCTCTCGAGGGTGCTGAGAAGACAGACGCTCACTTCGAGGCCGGCGGCTGGCTCATCCACTCGATCCCCATCGTTGGGGACCTGCTCTATGGCTGCCCCTCCCTGAATACCGAGGACCCGGGTTGCACTCTGGTCGTCCTGCCAATTCGGACCCCAGGCACCTCCATCGAGAAGTGGTACTTGAACCCGGACACGGGCGCAGCTTGGATGAAGGTAGCCGCCCCTCCCCTGGGGGACTACGTCTTTGCTTGCTTCAACCCGGGCAGGGACCCGTATTGCGACCACGTCCGACTGAAAGCGCGGCCTCCAGCAGCTGGTTTGGAGCGCTTTGACGCCGGCGACGCTGGCGGCGGCGGCCTGTTGCCCATCGCCCTGCCCGGGCTCGGAGGAGGTGGAGACGCGGATGCCTCTGCAGCCGATACGGAGGACGAAGGCCCTCCCCACCCCGAGGCTTTTTGGCTCAAGGCTTCGCTCATGGTGCCCGGTCCCGTGAACCTCTACGCCTGCCGTGGCCTTAACAGCGATCCCAGGTGCGAGCTGGCAATCAACGCCCTGACCTTCATCCAGCGCGCGGACTTCGGGATGAGCAAGCTGGAGACCGTCCAAGTCAGCAAGAAGAAGAAGGGCGTGGCGGTAGGCAAGGTTGCCGAGGGTTCCGCTGCGGCGAAGGCTGGGATCTCCGAGGGCGACGTCATCGTGAAGGCCGCCGGATTCAAGCTCTACTCGGCCCTCCACCTCAAGGGCCTTCTGGCCCAGATTGCCGCTGGCAAGAGCATCAAGCTGGCCCTGGACAGTGGTGACGACGTCACCATGAAGCGGAAGCGGAAGCGGAAGGGCGGCAAGAAGTAGGAACTGCCGCGGCCGGCTGGTCTCCGCAGATCAGGGCCAGCGCAGCACCGAAGGGCTGAAGACGCCGCCTACGGGGTCGAGGCTTCCTTCGGGAAGAGCTCATTCTGCGAGTCTGGGACTTGTTTCGCTGGCAAATCGGAAGGCGCCAATCTGCAGCGACTCGGGTCCTTGAACCTGGGTCCAGCCAAGCGAGCGGCCTGTGCTCGGCAAGAGGACCGTGCCGTCCAGGTGTCCCGAGGACGTCAGCGTCTTGGTGAACTCGGCGTGCTTGGGCGTGACCCACAACAGGAACTCGGTGTCGGGCGGGAGGACTACCTCCGCTACCTCGGGCCGATCCGCGGGGAACCAAAACGGTTCGCCCGAGAGCGAGGAGACTGCGCCCTTATGCGCTCGGTACACCTCCGCGCCAAAGCCGATTTCGCCAGCATCCTCGTCGTCGACGGGCCAGAGCAAGAGAACGTCGGGCAGCTCCCAGTGCAGCTGGCGCCAGCTCGGACGCATGCCCCGAGCGAGGATGACGGTGTTGGTGCGGGTCATCCCCGGGTCCCCGCTCGGGCTTGTGTCGAGCAGCGCTACGACGTCGTCTACCGATCCTCGGGCGTGAGCCAGCTCCCGAATTGATAGATCCCAGGTGAAATCGGAGCGGGGGGGGCGAGCGAGTAGGTCTTCGGGGAAGGGCAGCCGCTGGGCGCGGACACCATCCTGGGCCGGCCACAGGAACCAGAGCGCGCAGAGTGCTCCATGCACGAGTACCGGGGCTACCGGTCGCCACCTTCGCCCGTCCACCAGCTGCAGGGTACCCAGCGCCATTGCCACGATCACAAAGGGCAGCACGCACAGCAGGTAGCCCGGCTTGTCGATAAAGGCCAGGGCGTAGAAGGCCAGCGGGGGGAGGGTTCCCACGAGCAGGAAGGCGGCCCGGGGGCCCAGCAGCGCCGCCTTGCCTCCGTTGTGGAGCGCACGC
>CAZQTQ010000045.1:4802-16776 GCA_964596025.1 uncultured Rickettsiales bacterium | reverse complement strand
TCCGGCACAGCTCGGTCATGGTCTTGTCCTGCATGCTGGAGCGCAGGTCGCCAAAGTAGGTGCCTGTCTCCCCGTTCCAGACGGTGTCCAGGCCGTCGCGTGCGTTTTCGCCGGTGCCGGAGATGACACAGCAAGGGGAGGTCTTTCCGTCTGGGTGGACCACGAGGTAGTACCAGGGGTTGAGGCAGGGGGCGTTGGCTGCGTCTTTCGGACCATCCTGGGGGAAGGTCATCTCGCCGCGGTCGAGGGTGGAAGGGTGGAGGAAATGCTCCAAGGTGGTCTGCAGCCCGAGGGAGTCGGCGAGCTTCAGGGCTTCGGCCGCAAGCTTCGGGACCTCGGCCCGCTCGTCGTCGTTGAGCTTGAGCGCGTGTTGCTCGGGGCGGTAGGCGATGATGTAGTCGAAGTTGACGCGGTAGGCGCCCACGGCGTGAGCGAAGCGGATCATGTCCCCGAACATACGGTAGTTCTTGTTGGTGATGACGGCGTGGACGAGCATACGAGGCGCGTCGTGCAGCCCGCGACCGTAGCGGAAGTGCTTGCGGCTGTGGATGCGGGCCATCAGCCGGGCCACGGTGTCAAAGACGCCCTTCTTGCCGCGCAGGTAGTCGTTTACCCGCGGGTCGGGGGCATCCAGCGAGAAGTGCAGTTCGTCCCACTCGGTCTCGAGTACCTGGTCGATCAACGGGTCGGTAAACAGGGTCCCGTTGGTGGCAATGTGCCCTTCCATGCCCCGTTCCTTGATGCGCCGCATGAGCTCGGGGGTGACGTCCTTTCGGACCAAGGGTTCTCCGCCGCCCAAAATGAAGACGCGACGTACCCCCATCTCAGCGGCTCTGTCGAGCAGGCCCCAGTACTCGTCCGGACTCAGCTCTCCGCTCTGTTTCCCCTTGCGGTAAGTGGTGTCGCAAAAGACGCAGTCGATGTTGCAGGTCATCGTCGGGTAGAGCTCGAGGGTGTAGGGGCCTTTGAGCGAGCCGGCGTCCCAGTGACGGACGCGCTGGGCGATAGCTTGGCCCTCGTTCAGGCCGAGCTCGTCCTTCAAGATGGGGGGCAGGGGCACGGTTGGACCGTAGCACGCAGTGTCCCCAACCGCGACGCACTGCTATCCTCCCGCGGCTTGATGATCCCTGTCCTCGCCCCCACCCGGAACCGTCTTCGTGCCTCCCGTCTCGGGGCCTTGTTCGGGCTGTTCGCCCTTCTCTGGACCACCTCGACTTTGGTCACTCCGGGGTTGGCTCAGGCGCAGGAGGACGCCAAGGCTCCGGCCGAAGAGCGGGCGCGGGACGGTCTGGACGACGTCCGCATGGAGCGACTTCGCGAGGCCCTTCGGGAGGATAAGGCGCTCGCTCAGGCCTGGTTCCGGCTGAGGGCCGGCGATCCGGAGGGCGCCACCAAAGAGGCTCAGCTGCTTGCCAGGGCTCGTCGGAGGGACCCGGATGCCCAGCACCTGCTGGGGATCTCCGCTGCCGCCGCCGGCCGCACGATCCTCGCGACCCGGGCGCTCCGAAAGAGCCAACGCCTCCGGCCTGATGGCTGGGTGCTGGTCCAGCTCGTCAACCTGCTCTTGGACCGGGGCCGGATCGGCGCAGCGCGACGGCTCATCGTCGACGCCGAAAAGAAGGGTCTGAGGGGACTGCGCCGGGGCCGCGCGGAGGCCTATGTCCAGATCGCTGAGGATGACCTCGAAGGAGCTCGGACCACGCTCGAGGGGCTCCTACGCAGCCACCCGGACGCCGGTCTGCACTACCAGCTCTCCGTTGTCCTGCGGGAGTTGGGGGAGGGGAACGCAGCGCGAGAGGAACTCTGGGCTGCCGTCAAGACCTCACCGATGGAGGGGGGCTACCGACGCGCCCTGTTTGACTTGCTCGTCGAGGCCAAGGACTGGGCTGGCTTGGTCGAGGCGGGATCGGCGGCGGGAGCCGGTGAGGCTGGCCCCGGCGTAGCGGCTTTCTTTCGCGGGATTGGCCTCATGCGCCAGGACAGAAGCGAAGAGGCGATCGTCGCTTTCTCCGAGGTGGCGCAGCACGGATCGCCCGACCTCTTGGCCGCCGTTGGCAGTGCAGGCTACCTCCTGCACTTGGGCGCGTGGCAGAGCGCGGAAAAAGGCGCCCGCCAGGCTCTGAGCATCAAGACAGACGATCCGGCCATTCACCACCTCCTCGCCCTCATCCTCAGTCGCTTGGACCGGGAGTCCGAGGCCCTCGCTCACTACCGACGAGCCGCGGAAGAGGGGAAGGAGGTGGAGGCCTACCGCTATGACCTCGTGGTCTCCCTCTGCGGCCTGGAGCGAACCGAGGAGCTGGCAACCATCCTCGATCGGGCCGCCAAGGACTTTCCTGAGGACCCGCGTTTCGAGGAGCTTGGCCGGCGATGCCTTCCCCCGGAGTCCTAGGAATTCGATGGGTGCCGCGAACTCCGCCATGTCTCCGGTGGACCGCTTCCTTCGCCGCTGCGGCTGCCCTCCTCGCTGGGGTGATCGCGGGTTGTGGCTCGGAGCCGAGCGAAGATCCGCCGACCTCACCAGTCATCGTTCTCGGCTTTGACGGCCTCGATCCGGATCGGGTGGAGCACCTCTGGGAGGCGGGTCAACTCCCCAACCTGAAGAAGTTGGCTGCAGAGGGGTCCTTTCACCGCCTTCGGTCCACCACTCCGCCGCTATCTGCGGTGGCTTGGAGCAGCTTTGCTACCGGAACCCTTCCCGGTCAGCACGGGGTCTTCGACTTTGTCGGGCGGGAGCCGAAGACCTATGCCCTGAGGATGGGGGCCACTCGGCTCTCGGGTCCCCGCTACCACGGAGATCGCCTTGCGCAGCGCCCAGAGGCCACGAATCAGCGGCGAGGGATGTCTTTTTGGCTCTTGGCGGCCCGGGCCGGCAAGGAGGCCTACGCCCTGAACGTCCCCTACACCTACCCACCGGAAGCGATGCCTCGGGGCGGCCATGCGCCGGGAGTGGGTGTCCCCGACCTCCGCGGGACCAACTCGACAAGTACGTTTTTTTCCAGCGACCGGGAGGGGCCAAGTCCGGGTGGGGTGGACCTGGTCCCCACGGTCTGGTCGCCCGCGGGGGCGGAAGTGGCTATCCAGGGGCCCATGGGCCCCGGAGGTCAGCGTTCGGTGGCAAAACTCCAGCTGAAGCCAGGCCCCCGTTCCGACCAGCTCGAGGTGACCTGGACTGCTGGCTCCGTCTCCCTGCGCCGGGGCGAGTGGAGTCCCTGGATTCTCGTGGACTTTCCCCTCGGCAGCGAGGACGTCGCCCGGGGTCAGCTGCGCCTCCATTTGCAGGCCATTGGCCCCGATCACATCCAGCTCTACGCCTCGGCCGTCGGTGCCCGTCCCGAGGCTCCCTTCTTCCCGCTCACTCATCCTGAGACCCTGGCCGCCGAGCTCCAAGAGGCAGCTGGCCGCTACCACACGGTCGGCTGGGAGCAGGACACCTCGGTGGTCAACGGCGAGCTGCAGTCCGACGCAGTGTTTCTGGCCGAAGCTTTCCGAATCCTCGAGCAGCGTACCCAGCAAGTCGAAGCGCGCCTTCGCGCCGGAATTCCGGATCTTCTGGTCGCGGTATGGACGGGTCCGGATCGCATCTCTCACCTCTTCTGGAGGAACGATGACCCGAAGTCACCGCGCTACCCCGGGTCCGAGGCGGTTCTTGTGCCCAGTCCTGTGGATGAGGTTTACCGACGGGTCGATCAGATCTTGGGGCGCATCCGCGCCCTGCTCCCGCCCGAGGCCTTGCTCTTGATCGTGAGTGACCACGGCTTTCACCCCTTCTTGCGTCAAGTCCACATCAACCGCTGGCTCATCGAGAACGGGTATCTCGTGCTCCAGGGAGGCGTCTCGGAAGTGCCTCAGTTTTTTGAGGGCGTCGACTGGTCCAAGAGCCGGGCCTACGCCTTGGGAACGGGTCAGGTGTTCGTCAACCTGAAGGGCCGGGAAGGGCAGGGGATCGTTGAGTTCGGTCCCGAGCGGGCCGCTCTCTTGTTGGAGCTGCGAGCCGGACTTTTGTCGTTGCGGGATCCCGAGTCCGGCGAGGCCGTACTCGTGGACGCCCTTTCCGTCGAAGAGGCCTTCGCGGGACCCGCTTCCGCTGGGGCTCCCGATCTGCAGCTCGCCTTCGCATCGGGCTACCAGATTTCCTGGGCAACCCGCCTGGGGGGCGCGCCTTTAGCCCTGATCGACGACAACCCCCGCAAGTGGAGTGGCGACCACGCGGCGTCCGCCAGCCAGGACAGCCACGGCCTCTTGCTGTCGAGCTTCCCGTTGGCAGCCAACGATCCAGGAATCGAGGACTTGGCTCCCACGGTCTTGCGCGCCCTTAGTCTGTCGATTGGGCCGGAGGTCGGGGGGCACCCCTTGATTCCCTAGCCGGGGATTCTGGTACGCTCTTAACTGAGGCGTCAGTAGTACAACCCGACGCACATCCACCCCGCGCAGGGGAGCAAGGAGCGACAGAGGATGCGAACGATCGGAAAGCAGTGGCTGTTTGCGGCGGTGGCCGCGGTTCTTCTCACCGGAGTTTCAGCACCGCGGGAGGCGGAAGCGGTTTCCTTGAATTTGATCAACACCTGGCGCATGGGGGACATGGCTAGCTGGGGCAATAGCTTCAACGGCTACGTCTCCAACGGCCCCGCCTGGGAGCGTGGTGCGGTCCCCAAGAGCGGGATCAACATTCACTTCGGTTTGGGCGTCGGGAAGGGTGACCAGGCGGTCCCCTATATCGGGCTCGCGTTGGTCCGTTCGTCGTACCAAAACTCCTACCTCATCGACGACGACGCCGACGGGGACCGGGACGACGAGTACTTCTACGAGGGTTCTGCGGTGCAATTCGGCATCGACATTGGCGCTAAGTTCTTCATCATCGAGCGCGCCAAGGGCAAGGCACCCCCCTTCGTTCAGCTTGCTTTCTACAAGTACGTCGGTTCGGTCGTTGAGAATTCCCGTAGCGACGAGGCAGCAGCCCACGGAATTGCTGCTGACTACGAGAGTCTCTGCGGCGAGGACGACTGGGGCGACTGCCAGCTTTTCGACCAAGACATCTTGAGTCCCACCGGCTTCCGAATCGCCTTTGGCGCCGAGTACTACTTCAACGACAACTTCGCCTTGGGCGGCGAGTTCTTCGGTATGGATTTCTCGTGGTCTCAGGGTGTGGCCAACGTGGAGTTCGATCGGCAGGCGGTCTTTACCAACCTCAACCTCTACACGTCCCTGCACCTGACCTATCGGTTTAGCTTTACGGTGCGTGCTTCGGTTCAGTTCGAGTCGGATTACGACTACGAAGACTGATCCCTGGGGCAGCGAGTTTACTTCGGCGGCCCGCTTCGGCGGGCCGTCGGCGTTTCTGGGGGATCCCCGACGGCTCTCCGCCCGAGTAGAATCCTCCGATGGACTCTGAGGCCTCCCCAGCGCGCGTTCTTCTCCTGGGCTTGGACGGCGCGACCTTTGACCTCTTGGACCGCCTCACGGCGCGGGGTCTGATGCCAGGCTTGGGTCGCTGGAAGGAGGAGGGGAGCTCGGGCGAGCTGCGCTCGACGACGCCGCCCACGACACCGCCGGCCTGGAGCTCCTGCGTTACAGGCATGCGGCCCGGTCGCCACGGGGTCTTTGATTTTCGGGAGCCCTTCGGGCGGGATCCCAAGCGGCCGCTGATCACGAACGCCTCGCTCATGGCCCCTCCTCTCTGGGCGCGCCTCGGCGAGGCCGGCCTGCGGTCCTGCGTACTCAACTACCCCATCGCTTGGCCCGCCGAGCCGATCGAGGGGACCCTAGTCACCGGCTTCATGACTCCGGACGGCGCCCCCGACTTCGTCAGCCCGGCCTCTGAGGGCGAAGCGCTGCGTGCTGCGGTCCCGGACTATGTGCCGAACGTGGACATCCCCCGCTACGACGCCGAACAGCTCCCAGACGCCCTGCGGTTTCTCGATGATCTCGAACGAAGCCTCGACGCCCGCATCGCGGCGTTTTGGCACTTTTATGGCCGCGAGGACTGGGACTTCTATTTTCCGACTTTTGTGTTTCACGACCGCCTTGGTCACCTCTTCTGGAAGATTGCCGCCGAGGAAGACGGTTGGGCTGACCACCCCCATACCGCGACCCTCCTCCCGCGGATCCACGCCCTCTACGCCCGGTTCGATGCTTTGCTCGTTCGTCTGTTGGAGGAGCGTCCCCCGGGCATGCACCTCTTGATGTGCAGCGATCACGGATTCGGCGGTACCCAGGGCTTCTTCGAGGTCAACACGTGGCTTCAGCAGCAGGGTCTGTTGGTTCTGCGAGGCCAGGCACGGGCACGTTCGAGGGCCTTCTATGCGGCGATGGAGCTCGGTGAGAGTCGTCTCGGTCGGGCTCTCCTCCCCGACGGCCTGCGCTCGTCGGTTCGGCGCAGGCTCCGCTCTCGGCGGTCGAGCTTCCGCAACGATCTCGCTGAATCCGTCGATTGGGAGCGCACTAAGGCATTTTTTGTCTCGGTGCCACAGCAAGGCATCGCGCTCTGTCGGGGGGGACCCGCGCAGCCGGGGGGAATTGCGGACGAAGAGGAGGCCCAGGCGGTTCGGGAGCAGATTCGCCGGGGCCTCTCAGAACTGTGTCTGGACGACGGCAAGCCCTTGCTGGATCGGATCTGGTTTCGTGAAGAGCTCTACGAAGGACCGCATGCTTGCTGGGCTCCGGACTTGATTCTGGAGGCGCGGAAGTATGCCGTCGTGGCGCGTCCGGTCCTGGGTGCCCCGCACTGGTACCGCGACGCCAGCGACCAGCCGGTGGGCTTTCACCGCATGGGCGGGGTATGGATGGCGCTTGGCGAGGGCGTACGGCCCCGTCACCACATCGACGGCGCTTGCATCGAGGACGTCTGCCCGACCGTACTCCATCTCTTAGGACAGCCCATTCCCGAAGGCATGGACGGTCGGCTCCTTGACGCCTGTCTGGAGCCCGCCTGGCTTCGTGAGCACCCTCCGCGCTACCGCAGTGATGTCTCCGCACCCGACAGCGGGTCCAAGCCCAAAGACCCCCGTCCGCCACGGACCCAGGACGGGCTGGACCGGCGTCTCGAGGCGCTCGGATACCTGGACCTCGGATGAGCGACGACCGTTTCGGGCATCTTCGCACCGCGACCCGCTCTCTGGATGGGATGGCAGGCCAACCGCGGGCTGGGCTGGCTAGGAGGGAGGCCCTGCGGGCCGCATTGGTGCCGGCGGCAGGTGGCCTCTTGGGGGGCACCTTTGTGGGGTTGATTGAGTCCCTGCACGTGTTGACCCTTGCCTACGGAACCCGCGACTACTCGGGGATGGCCTATGCGGTTCTCCTCTACGGGGCGCTGGGCATCACTGGAGGTTTCGGCTGGGGGGTGCTCTCGGGCCTGTGGACCCTGAGTACGGGGGAGCGCCCCGAGGCCGCGCGCTCCTGGACGTTGAGCTTTCTGGCTGTGTCCTGCTCGATGGGCCTCGTCATCGGGCGCTTCGTCGTTCGTCGGGACATCCTCGGCGAAACTCACCTGAGTCCGACAGCGATGGTAGTGCTGGTGCTGTTCTTTGTCGTCTACGCCGGCACGTTCTACGCCTTGGCCCGCAACGCTCTAGCCAAGACCTTCTTCTCCTTCCTCCTCTCCCCCTTGGGCTCAGGCGCGGTCTACGGCGGAATTCTCCTGTTCTGTCTGATGATGGCGATCGGCAACATGCTCGACAACCGAGCGACGCAGGACACGCCCCCCCGGCCCGTAGCGCCCGAGCTGCAGGAGCAGCCGAACCTGCTCTTCGTCGTCGTGGACACGCTGCGGGCCGACGCCCTGGGGGCGATGGGTGCAGCGGGCAATCCCAGTCCCCACTTCGACCGCCTTGCCGAGTCCGGCGCCCTCTACGAGCGGGCCTTTGGCCACTCCTCTTGGACTCGCCCCGGTTTTGCCTCGCTGTGGACTTCAGGCTTGCCCTGTAGCCACCAGACCTACCGCAAGGCCGATGTCCTCCCCCACACCCTGGACACCGTGGCTGAAGTGCTTCAGCGGCACGGCTACACCACTGCTGCGCTGGTGAACAACGTCAACGTGACCGCATCCTTCAACTTCCACCAGGGCTTCGACATGTTCCGCTTTATGCGGCCGAAGTACCCCTTTGGTGCGTCCGAAGCGAGCTTTCGGCTGACCGCCTATCAGGGCCTGCGGCTGTTGTGGGAGCGCTACCTAAACCGGGAAAAGCGGGTCCAACGCTACTACCGTGACGCGTCCGAGATGACGGACGAGGCGATTCGCTGGTTGCGCGTGCACGGCCAGGAACGCTGGTTCCTCGTCGTCCACTACATGGACCCCCACGATCCCTACTTCCCGCATCCCGCCGACGGCACCGGCTTTGCTCGAGTCGAGCACCCTCGGCCGGATCCCGAAGCGACGGAAGCGATTAAGGCCCTCTATCGCGGGGAAGTGCGCTATTGGGACGAACACTTTGGTCGGCTCATTCAGGTCCTGGAGGCGCGAGGCTCGCTCGACAGTACCGCCATCGTCGTAACCTCGGATCATGGTGAGGAGTTTGGGGAGCACGGGGGCTTCTGGCACGGGACCCGCCTCTACGACGAGCAGCTTCAGGTTCCTCTCCTCGTCGTCCCTCCGGGGGGCGGGCTGGATACCGGTCGGCGTGTGCTTGACCTTGTTCGGGCCATCGACGTGGCTCCCACCTTGGCCGAGTTTGCTGGCGCCGAGCCGGGTCGGGATTGGCAGGGGACCTCGCTCTTGCGGGAGCACGCGCTGCGTGAACGCCGCGACACCCTGATCTACGCGGAGGCTGACTTTGAGGGGCAGATTCGGCGGGCGGTGCGGAGCCAGGACTGGAAGCTGATCGAGAACGAGGTTGGGGCGGACGAAGGACCCCCTGAGCTGCCCGAAGAGCTTTACTTCCTCCGCAACGATCCGGCTGAGGGGCGAAGCCTCGCGCGCGATCCTTCGGCCAACTGGGCTCTGGAGCGCCGCCGGGAGGAACTCTCCATGCTGCGGGCTGCCGGATGCAGCTTTGCTGTCGATCGCGACCTCGTTCAGGCGCCGCTGACGCCCGAAGAATGCGAGGCTCTGCGGTCACTGGGCTATGCCGACACCGAGTCGGTGTGCCGAGGTCGATGAGCCGTTCTTTTCCCTCGACCCTCATCGTGGGCTGGGACGGCGCCACGCCGCAGCTCCTCTTCCCATGGGCCGCCGAGGGCAAGTTGCCGGCCATTTCCGCCCTGATTGAGCGCTCGGCGCACGGGTGTCTGGCGTCCGTCGAGCCTCCAATGACCCTGCCTGCCTGGGCGTCCTTTCTCTGTGGCGTTGGGCCTGGGGTGCACGGAATTTTCGACTTCACCGCCGTGGACGCTCCGGGGAAACTGCGCTTCGTTGATGCGCGGGACCGGGCGACGCCAACCCTGCTCGAGGGCCTGGCCGCTCAGGGCCTGCAGGTCGGCTGCTTCCTCTTTCCGACGACCTGGCCGCCCAGCCCCCTGCCGGGCGGCCAGATCTCGGGCTTCGACTCGCCGGTGGCAACCCGGGTACGAAAGGGCGCATGCAGTCCCTCATCCCTGCACCGGGAGATCCGGCAGCTGCTCGGGCGCGACCTCAGCTATGCGGACCTCAGCGAGCTTCGCAAGGGGCCGGGCTGGGAAGAGGCCGCGGCGGCGAGTCTCTTGGCCGGAATTGAGGCCAAAGAGCGCCTGGCCCTGCATCTTCTCGAGAGCCGGGGACCCTACGACGTCTTCGCCTTGCTCTTCGGCGAGAGCGACACCGCTTCTCACCACTTCTGGCACGCCCACGACCCCAGCTCGCCCCGCTTCGATCCGGAGGCGTCGGAGCGCTTTGGTGGGGTCATCGAGGCCGTCTATCGCCGACTCGATCAGGCCCTCTCTCGCTTGATTGCGGCCCACCCCCGCGGCTGGGACTCCGTCGTCCTCGCCTCGGATCACGGCTTCGGCCCCGCGTCGGACCGCGTCCTTCACCTGAACGCATTCCTTGCGGAGAAGGGCTTCCTGCGCTTCCGTTCCCATTCCTTGGGGCCCTGTGCTCGCCGGCTGCGATCAGAGGTGGCCGGTCGACTGCCCCATTCCTGGGTCGATGCTCTGGCTCGGTCGATGCCCGCCGATCTCACCGAGCGCTGGGAGGCAAGCGCCAGGTTTGGGGGGCTGGACCTTGCGCACAGCTTCGCCTATTCCGAAGAACTCAACTACGCCCCCTCCCTTCGTTTGCTACCGGGGATTGACTCCCCTCTGCCCCGTTCTGAGTCGATCGAGCGGCTGGCCCGTGCGCTGTTGGACTGGACGGATCCCTGGCAGCAGACCCCCATTGTCCGACGCGTCCACCGGCGGGAAGACCTGCACCCCGGACCTTGCTCCGACCGGGCCCCTGATCTCTACCTGGAGCTCCACCGGGTCGGCGGGGCGAGTTACAACCTCCTGCCCTCGTCCGCCGGCTCTCCCCCTATTCGGCGCCTTCGAGCGGAGGAGCTGCGGGGCCTCAAGGGGGGCGCTATGGCAGGCTCCCACCGTGAGGACGGGGTCTTCCTGCTCGCCGCGCCGGGAGTGACGGTCGGCCCGTCTGCGGAGTCGATCCAGGACCTCCTTCCCCGCTGGCTTGCGGCCTTGAACTGGGATGTGAGGCTTACAGATCCCCTTCCACCAGGGTCGCGAAACGTCCGGCCGCATCCCGCGGCGCTGACCCGTCGACTCCAGGCCCTGGGTTACCTCCAATGAAGCCCTACCGCGTTGCAGTCGTTGCAGCTTGCCCCTTTCCCAGCCCGCAGGGAACACAGGTCTACCTGCAGGGGCTCTGCCGCGCCCTCCTCGGGCGGGGCCATGAGGTCCACCTCGTGGTCTACGGACATGGGGCCGCGGGTCGGCCTGTGCCGGGTCTTCGCATTCACCGAACGCCCCTCCTTCCCGGATACGCTAGCCTGCGCTCCGGTCCTCACCTCCCGAAGTTGGCACTCGACGCCCTGCTCGTCCCGCTCTTGCTGCGCGTCGTCAGGAGGCACGGCATCGACCTGATGCACGCTCACAACTACGAGGCCCCACTGGCCGCCTATGCCGTCCGGGCCCTCACGGGCCGGCCGGTGGTCTACACCGCCCACAACCTGATGGCCGCCGAGCTCGCTAGCTATTCTGGCTTCTCCGCCGCTCGGTACGTGGCGGGAAGCTTTGGCAGGCTCCTCGATCGCCACATCCCGCGGCGGGCCGACTTTTGTACCGCCTTGTCGCCCTCTTGTGCCGAGACGCTGCTCCGGCAGGGCGTGGATCGGGAACGACTCGCGGTCCTTCCTCCCGGCGTGGATCGAGCGGACTTCCAGGTGGATGATGAGGAGCTGGCTCCGGCCTGCCCAGGAACGCTTCCGCCGGACCCTGTCGTCGTCTACGCCGGCAATCCCGACCGCTACCAGGAGCTGGGGGTCCTCTACGCCGCCATGGCCCGCCTCCAGGAGCGACTTCCGCGGGTGCGTCTGAGGCTGGTTTCGGCGGGTGCCTTGGCTCGGGAGCGCGAGGCGGCGCTACAGGCTGGGGTCCAGGCGGAGAGGCTCGAGTGCATCGAGACCTCGTCTTGGGACCGCATTCGTGCCCTGCTCATGGGGTCTTTGGTGGCGGTGAGCCCCCGCAGTTCCTGTCCGGGCTACCCGATGAAGGTGCTCAACTACCGAGCCTTGGGCTTGCCCGTCGTCGCTTGTCGAGGGTCAGCCCACGGGGTCGACGACGGGCGGACCGGTCGCGTGATCAAGAGCGGAGACGTGGAGGGCTTTGCTGTGGCCTTGGAAGATCTGCTCCGCCGACCGGAAGAAGCGCGTCGAATGGGACGAATTGCCCAGCGTCAGGTGTTCGCGAACCAGAGCTGGTCCTCCCAGATGCCCTTGTGGGAGAGGGTGTATGGCCAGACAATAGCCCTTGCTGGCCCGCGCCCCCTGGGGTAGAGGCCGACGAACACTGCTTGCAACCGATGATGACTTTCCCCCGAACGTTCCGTCTCCCCCTTGTCCTGCTCCTGCTG
>CAZQTQ010000045.1:0-4792 GCA_964596025.1 uncultured Rickettsiales bacterium | reverse complement strand
CCTTGGGTGCCGACGATTCGGAGGCCCCTTCTGAGGGTGGAGAGGACGCGAGTGAGGGCGAGACCGCGGACGATGAGTCCGAAGCCAGCCAGGAGGGGAGCGAGGATGTGGCGGAGCCCGGCTCTGCACAAGAGCCAAGTCCTGCTGTAGAGCCCGAGACCGGCCCGACAGAACAGCCTTCGGGCGAAGAAGGCCAGGCGGGAAGTTCTGAGCTGGAACGGGAGGAAGAGGGTCCGGCCGGCACAGGGCTAGGGGCGGAGACTGGTGGCACCACGGAGACTGAGGGGTCTGAATCTGGGACGCTGGTTTTGGCCGAGGGTCCGTCAGTGGCTGCCCTCCGTCTCCTGGGCGTGGCTCTGGATCGCCTCGTCCTTCTGGAGGCTTGGATGGATGCCAAGGTGCAGGGGGAGTCCGAGGCTGAGGGTGCAGCATCGAAGCCCAAGGGCAGGAGCCGACGTGCGGCTCGGGAGACCGAGGCAGCCGAGGCGGCCCGAAGGGAGGAGGCCCTCCGTCTACGCGGGGACCTCGCGGCGGCCAAGGAGGCGCTTCGTGATGCCTTGGTCGAGGTCGGCCGCCTTCAGGAGGAGGAGAGCCTTCGAGCCTGGCTCGAGGGAGAAGGCCTGGCTCAGCGCATCGAGCAAGCCTTGGCAAACGTCGAAGCGAAGAAGGTTGCAGCTGCCGAGGCGGAACGGTCCGAAGCCGTCTTGTCGGATCAGGATCTTCGCGGAATACGACGGGCCGTCGAGGCGGCCCCATTCAAGGACGGAAAGATGCGGATCCTCACCCGCGAACTCGCCGTGGAGCGTGTGACTTCGACTCAGGCCGCTGAACTTCTGGACCTCTTCAACTTCTCGCGCGATCGCGTCGATGCGCTCGTCTACCTGCACCCCCGAATCGTCGATGCCGAGAACTTTGAGCACCTCTTGAGCAGCCTGAAGTTCGAATCGGATCGGGTCGCTGTGCGCTCCCAATTGGGCTTGGACGACTCCTAGCGCTGGCTGATTTCGGCCCGTCAGCGCTCGGAAGCGAGCAACTTGACGGCTTGCTCGCTCCTACCGCGGGGTATCCTGGGTCGCGATGCACGTCTCCAAGAAGGTGGACTACGCCGTTCGGGCCATGGCCTATCTGGCTGATCACCCCGACCAGCGGTCCCGTATTGCCGAGATCGCCGAGGCAATGGCCGTCCCCCAGGCCTTCATGGCGAAGGTACTCCGTTCGCTGGTGTCTGGCGACTTGGTCTCTTCTCAGGTCGGGCCGGGTGGTGGTTACCGGCTGGGTCGCGACCCTTCGACCATCACCTTTCGTGAGCTGGTGGAAGCGGTCGACGGCGAGATTCACATCGTTCCTTGTCAGCACCCCGATGAAGACAGCTGCATTCTCATCGGTCACTGCGTGCAGATCTCGGTCTGGGACCGGATCCGGCTTCGCATGCTCGAGGTCTTGTCGGAGTACACGCTGGACGAGGTGCGTAGCTCGGGGTTGAGCCTGCGGCCCGGGCTACCGCAGCCGCCGGTGGATCGTTCCTAGGGAAATCGGCGTCTGCAGCGCTGCTTCAGCGCCGGCGCCGAAGGGCCAGGAGCGCAGGCAGGAGTACAGCGAAGAAGAGACGCGGTGATCCGCGACGGGCCGTGGAACAGCCACCGCCGCCACAGGAGTCGGAACTACCTTCCTCGCCTCCGCAGCCTCCGCAGCCTCCGTCCTCACCGCCCTCGCACCCGGATCCCTGCGCTCCTCCTCCTTCGCAGCCGAGTCCGGAGTCTGCTCCGCAGCCTTCTACCGTGACCTCTCCACCCTCGGAGGTGTCTCCGCAACCGACTCCGCCCAGGTTGACCTCGCCCAGCTCCAGCGCCGTCACATTCTGAGGCGCAGTCCAGGCATAGAGCCCAAGGTAGTCGTCCTCATCGCCCTGAACGATTACCTCGAAATCGTGCAGGCCGATGCCGTAGAAAGAGGGAAGGGTGAAGGGAGCAGCCAGGGTCTCGAGATCCAGAAACTGATCCAGCAGGCTGGGGATCAGGCCCGCGAAGCCTTCGGGCAGAGTAGACGGGACCCACTCGTTGTAGGCGACTGTGATGCCGAGGTCGGTGTCGGGGTTGAATTGCAGGCCCAGATCCAGAGCGCCCTCTTCCAAGGCGGGTTCGAGCCCGGCCCGAGCGATGATCCCGTTTGCCCAGAAGCGGGTCGTTCGGTCCAACTCGTCACCGTAGATGTCCAGGCGGAGTGCGGCGTCGATCTGGGGCCCGGACGCGAGGTCGGCCTGTGGGGGCTCGTCGGCGGCGATCCGCAAGTCCAGGGTTTGTGGAGTGGGCCAAAGGTCTTCAACCAGTTCCTCGTCGATGAGGGCCAGGTAGTCGGTGGTGATCTCCAAGTCCGTCAGGCTGCTGACCTGGAGGCACAAGACCCCACCCTGCCAAGCGGCGTACAGAGCCTGGTTGATCGTGTCCTGGTTGATCAGCAGCCCCAAGTGGTAGGGGAGGTCGGAGCCGGGCAGGATGCCCGTCAGCGCGGGCGGATCGTGGGTGCTGGGTTCGTAGGCGCCGGTTTGGGGAACGCAGGAGCCGTATGCGGGGGTTCCAAACGAGGCCTCGACCCCGATGGCCATCCCGGTCTCGCTGATTTCGAGGCTGTTGGCTTGGAGGTTAATGCTCAGGGTCGCGTCCAAGACATCAAGGTCGCCCTGGTAGTTCAGTCCGGCAGTTATGCCCCCGAGGATGTTCTCAATCTGGCTTGCTAGCTCCTCGACCTGGCCCTCCATCACCGAGTCCAAGACCCCGCCGATGAGGTCGACGCCGAGCCCTCCCAAGGTCTCCAGGGCATCGCCCAGCACGCAGCCAGTCGAGATGGGGTTACCGAAGTCCCCGTGGAAGAGGTCGAAGGTGTCGATCTGGGTCTGGAGGTTGCCGTTGTCCAGGGCCAGCTGAAGCCCGACCTGCAAGACGACGGGCGTGGGTTCGATGGCAAAGGTGCAGGCTTCGTCCAGGCTCAGCATGCACTGGCCTTGCACGATGAGGTTGACCTCGTCGCTCCAGACGGTCAGGCCCATGATGATGTCGAGCCGATTTTCGCTCGGGACGACGGTTACTTCGTCGGCGGACATGTGGACCCGCAGGTCTTCGACCGCGTAGTAGAGCTCCTCGAGGGCGGCCGAGTCGTCGTCGCCTGCCGCGGAGTCGTCGTCTCCCGTTGCCGAATCGTCGTCGCCTCCCGCATTGCTGCAGTCGAAGGTTCCCTCGAGGCCCGTGACCCCAATGCCTGTGGGCATGAGGTTTCGGATCGACTCGCCGAAGGCCTCGAGTCCGTCAGCGCTGACGTGAAGGACGAGGGCTGGATCGATGACTGTGGGATCAGGCGGGACGTCTTGGGCGTGGGCGGTCGGCGTCAGGAGGAGCAACAGCGCCCCTACCCCGAAGATCTTGCCTGCTGCCGTGTGCGGGCCCATACACCGAAACGTAGCCGATGGACCCCGGGGACACAAGGGCATCAAAACTGCCGGAATGGTGTGCTGCGTGCCTCTCCCGACAGTGATAGATTCCGGTCCTTCAGGCTCCCCCTGTCTCTTCGGAGCCACGAGGTACATGGCGATGGTCAATCGGTCCCAGCTACTTGAGGCTATGGCTCCCTTTTCGACGGAGGCCGCAGAGCTCCATGCTGCCGTCGATGGGGTGGTCCGTTGGATGGAAGAACCGCCCTTTGGGCCGTACCACGCGTTGGTGCGGGGGTTGGTCGATGCGGCGAAGTGGGACCTTCTCTTCGACAGCTTCTACCGGGTTCTGCCGTTTGGGACCGGGGGCCGCCGCGGGCCAGTTGGTGTGGGGCCGAACCGCATGAACCCCTGGTCTCTGGGGACCTCGGTCCAGGGCAACGTCGACTTTCTGCGCGAGCGCTTTGGGCCGGATCTGCCGCTGCGGGTGGTGATCGCAGCCGACGTACGGATCTTCCGGGACCTTCGGGGTGACTTTCCGCCACATCTCGACAACCCGCTCTTAGGCATGCGTTCGGTGGATCTCGCGCGGGATGCGGCGGCCATCTTCGTCGCGAACGGCGTCGAGGTCTTCATGCTGGACCCTGAGGGGGCCCGCTTTCTGGCGACGCCGGAGCTGAGCTTCTTGATCCGCCAACTCGGGGCCCAGGGTGGTTTGAACGTCTCCGCTTCTCACAATCCTCCGGATGACAGCGGCGGGAAGTTCTACACCGAGCTCGGCGCTCAGGAGGTTCCTCCTTTCGACGAGCAGATGGTGAAGAAGGTCGAACAGGTCACAGCGGTGCCCGAGGCCTCTTGGGAGGCGGCGCTGGCTTCCGGGCTCGTTCACTTCCTCGATGAAAGCCACCACGAGGCCTATCTCGAGGAAGTCTCTTCGGTGTTGCGGGGCTCGGACCGGGGTGCCCGCCTCGTCTTCACCAACCTCCACGGGGTGGGCGACCTGACAGTTGGTGAGGCCTTGGAGCGGGCCGGCTTCGAGGTCCACTACACACCCTCGCAGAGGGCCCATGACGGAGGGTTCCCCAACGTGCCCTTCCGCGCTCCCAACCCCGAGTATCCCTCGGCCTTTGAGGCGGCCTTGCGCTGTGCAGAGGAGCTGGATGCCGACTTGGTCTTGTCGACCGACCCCGACGCGGATCGGATTGGAGCGATGGTTCCCGACGGGCGTGCGGGAAAGCCGAACTGGCGCTTTCTGACCGGCAACGAGCTTAGCTCCCTCATTGCAGCGGCCCGCTTCGAGGGGGCTGAAACGGGATCGGTGGGGATCAAGACCGAGGTCACGACCGAGCTGTTTTCCCGGGTTGTACGGGC
>CAZQTQ010000044.1:9652-17160 GCA_964596025.1 uncultured Rickettsiales bacterium | reverse complement strand
GGAGCTGAGCGTCGCCGAGAGCAAGCTGACCTGCGCCTGGCCAGCCAGCCAGGGGGCTGGGTGGACGAGGCCGTCGGCGCTGCGGTAGCGCATGCCGGCCTGGGCGAGGGGTTGGGCACCGGTGGTCTCCTCGACGACCCCGAGGAGTCCGTTCTGAACGTCCGGGTCCGAGGTGTCGATGGAGTAGATGAGGGTCTCGTCCCCCTCGAAGGTGAAATGAAAGACCACGCCATCGGTGGTCGCAGCGCTCGTGGTCCCCTCCGCCAAGCTCCCTACGGGGATCAACCCGGCATCGGTCGGGTTCCGCGGAGCACCACCCAGCTCCAGCTCGGGAGGGAGGCTGTCGTCATCGTCTCCGCCGCTGTCGTCGTCGTCTCCCGCGCTGTCGTCGTCGTCTCCGCCGCTGTCGTCGTCATCCCCAGCGCTGTCGTCGTCACTGACCGCGTCGTCGTCGTCAGCGACCGCATCGTCGTCGTCCTCCTCGGCCTGGGGGCAGCCCAACAGGACCACCAATCCAAAGACCAGGAATTGACTGCGCTTCATGACTCTCCCTCGGACTGGTTGCTCGAGAGCCTAGCAACCCCCCGTCTCTGGCACGGAAGATACTCGGGACTCTGCGGCGGATACGAATCCTTCTTCGCCCTCCCTCTTGCTTCGGCAACGCCGCTCTACGCCCACTCAGGCTAACCTCCCTGGCGGCGAAACAGCGGCCCGCCCCAGGCCGCACCAAGGAAATTCGAACCCAGTGAAGTCGGCCCATTGGAACAAGCGATCCCCCGAAGGCAGCTGGGACACGATCGTGATTGGCTCGGGCATGGGAGGCATGACGGCCGCCGCCTTGCTCTCGGAGCTGGGGCACCGCGTCTTGGTGCTCGAACAGCACTACGTACCTGGAGGCTTCACCCACGTCTTCAAGCGCAAGGGCTGGACCTGGGACGTAGGGGTGCACGCGGTCGGCGAGGTCACCGAGCACAGCATGCCGGGGCGACTTCTGGCGCGGTTGACGAAGGGACGCCTCGAGTGGGCCTCCCTCGGACCGGTCTACGACCAGTTCCAGTACCCAGACGGCTTCAACATCGGGTTTCCCGATAACCCGGCACGGTTCCGGGAGGCACTGGTCGAGGCCTTCCCCGAGGAAGCCGAGGCCATCGACCGCTACCTGGCCCTGGTGCGCCAGACCGCAAGAGCGATGAAGGGCTACTACCTGTCCCGAACCCTGCCCTCCTGGCTGGCCTGGCTGACCGACCGCTGGTTGGCCGGCCCCGCGCAGCCCTTCTTCGAGAAGCGCACCGCCGAGGTCGTCGCCGGGCTAACCGACAATCCTCGGCTCCAGAACCTGTTCACTGCGCAGTGGGGGTACTACGGCTCGGTCCCAAGCCGATCGTCCTTTGCCATCCAGGCGCTGGTGGTCAAGCACTTCCTCTACGGGGGCTACTACCCAAAAGGGGGCTCGGAGGCGATCGCATCCGAGCTCCTGCGGACGGTTGCAGAGAGTGGAGGCTGGACCCGGATCCAAGCAGATGTCGATGAGATCCTGGTCGAGAAGAATCGAGCCCAGGGGGTGCGCCTGGCAACCGGAGAGATCCTTCGAGCCACCCAAGTCATCAGCGCGGCTGGCCTGCCCTCGACGATCCGCAACCTCCTGCCGGAAAGACTCCAGGAGACCGACTGGGCCCGGTCCGTCTCCGAGCTTCCCCCCTCGTCGGCCCATGTCTGCCTGTACTTGGGCTTCGAGGGCGATATCCGTAGCGCGGGCTGCGGCGCCGCCAACCAGTGGTTCTGCTCCACCTGGTCATCCGAAGAGGATGTCTGGCCGGTAGACGGGCCCGACCCCCTGCCCGACGCCCCGATCCTGTACTGCAGCTTCCCCTCCCTCAAGGACCCCGGGCATGACCCGGGGCCCAAGCAGCGCCACACCGCCGAGGTGGTGACCTTCGTCCACTGGTCCACCTTCGAGCCCTGGGCCGAGAGCCGATGGAAGCGTCGGGGCGAAGAGTACGAGGCCTTCAAGAAGCGCCTCGAAGAGTCGCTGTTGAGGCAGTTCTTCGCCCAACGCCCGGACCTGGAGCCCATGCTCCGCTACTCCGAGCTGTCCACTCCGCTGTCCACCGACCACTTCTGTCGACCGAACCGGGGGTCCATCTATGGCCTCGAGCCCACCCCCGATCGCTTCGCCAATCCCTGGCTGCGACCCCGCTCCCCGGTCAAGGGTCTGTTCTTCGGCGGCAGCGACGTGGCCACCGTGGGGGTGATTGGTGCAATGGTGGGCGGGGTGCTTGCCGCCCTGGCCGTCGAGCCCTGGAAAGGCCTGCGCTACCTTCGGAGCCTCTGAGAGCCGGTCTCTACCTCGGTTTGGCAGACGGGTAGTTCTCCTCCGCGGATCGCGAAAACCCAGGTAGCTTTGATGAGGATGAACTTCGAGCGCCCCGATCGGGCCAAGATCCAGCGAGTCTGGCTGCTCCTCGGGCTGTCCTTGGTCACCTAGATCATCCACCAATGCCTGGTGACACGTGGGGCAGGCCTCTGGCCCCTTTCCGGCTCCACCATTGCGGCGGCAGTCGGCATTGGCTCTGCGCTCTACCTCATCGTCCACTACCGCTCGGGGAGGGCCGACGACAAGGGCCTTGATTAGGGCCGCAGTAGAGGATGCGGAGCCTGGCCGCCCCTCGGTCGCCAAACCGGGGGCCTGGCCCCCTTCCCCTCAAATGGATGGGGTAGGCTTGCTCGACCTCGAAGAACTCCCCTCTTGGGGCGCAGAAGAAGCAGTCTCTACGACAATCCACCCGATCGCCGAGGTCGTGGAGAGATCGGAAGACCCGGGTCCTGGACCTACTTCATCGACCTCCTGCTGGAGAGCAGGCTGCTGACCGGAACTGGGACCAGGGACGATGGAAGCTGAAGAACGACGGGTTCTGCTCATCATCGCCGACATAAGCGGCTACACCCGCTTCATGACTGCCAACGCCAAGGAGTTGGCGCACGCGCAGCTCATCATCACCGAGCTCATGGAGACCATCCTCGACGGGGTCGAGTACCCGATGGAGGTCTCCAAGCTCGAGGGCGACGCGGTCTTCCTCTACTGCATCATCGACACTGAGGACTGGGCAGATCCCGCAATTCACAGCCGGCTCTGCAACCAGCTGCTGGATGCCTATGCTGCCTTCGCCGACCGGGTGGTGCACATGACCGAGTCCAGCACGTGCCGGTGTACTACCTGCGTGGCCGTCGACACCCTTCGGCTGAAGATGGTGATGCACGCGGGAACCGCCCTGTTCCACAAGGTCGGCGACTTCAACGAGCTGGCGGGGGTCGACGTGATCCTCGTCCATCGGCTGCTCAAGAACGAGGTCCAGGCCAACGAGTACGTGCTGCTGACCGACCCCGCCTTCGAGGAACTCGAGTTCCCTGAGGGCATCCCATGGCAACGATCCACCGAGAGCTATCCAGAGTTCGGCACGGTTCAGACTCGGGTCTTCGTCCCCCAACGCGAGCGCCAGCGCGCTCTCGAGGAGTTCCACGCCCGCGCCCTGACCGCGAAGCTGGGCACGAGCTTGGGCCGGTTCGTGAAATTTGCCCTTGCGGCCCAGCCGATGATCTGGGGAATGGGCTCCCGGCGGAACTTCCAGCATGTTCCGCTGCAAGCAAGCCCTACCACACGCCTGGTGCAGGCCATCACCCTCCTGGTGACGACTCCCCTGGTCCTGCTGATCGGGATTCCCGTGGTCGCCGGTCGCGAGCTCCTGAGGCACCTGTCCCGAAGCCCCTGAGTTCCGCCGGGACAGGCGGTCCCGACGGAGGGAAGTCCAGAAGTTGGGGGCGAAAGCGCGCCCCTGGAGGCGGCGGAGCCGGCTGACACTCTGTAATCTCCTAACGAAAGAGATCAGCGGACGGTAAGGCGATGCGTCGGGGCTTTGCAGTTGCCCGGCACAGGAGTTCCGGATGACCCGCATCACCTCGTTCCTTCTCTTGCTCCTGGTCCCGATCGTCGGCAGCTGTGCCCCCTCGTTCGAGAACCAGTGCGACTCCCACAACTCGGTCGACGAACAAGTCGCCTGCCTGGACACGGCCTTCGCCGAGCTGGCCATCACCGCCTCAGAAGTCTCGGGGGAAGGGGACCGAGAACGGAACGGCCTGCGTGAGCTCATCGCCTTTTGCGAGGGACTCCGAGAGCGCTACGGAGACGAAGAGTGGACGGCAGAGTATGGCGACGAATACCGGGAGCGCCTCGCGGAGTGCACCGCCCTCTGGGAGCGACTCAGCGCCGACCGTGACGAGGGCGACGAAGACGAAGACCGGCCCATCGCGACACGTCCCGCCGGTGAGGACGAAGACCCCGACGGCGAAGCAAGCGACGAGGACCCGGAACGCCCCTCCGAAGACGAAGACCCCGACGGCGACGAGACGCGTCGCCCCGACGAAAGCGAGCGGGGGGAAGGCCCACTCGACGAACTCGATGCCCTGCACCAGCAGACTCGAGATTCCGTGCAGCGAAGCGAGGAGTCCAGAGAGCGCCGAGAGATGATTCGAAGCGGGCTTCGGGCCGGCCAAGGCGTCGTCGAGCGGCTGACCGGACGGACGGGCGACCGCAGCCGCGGACGGGACGATGGGAGCCGCACGAGGTAGCCCTCCTGGCAGGAGCCAAGAAGGCAGGGGCCGCTCTTTGTTGTCGAGACCCACGAGTTTGCGCAGGTTCAGGACCAACGACGCGGGCTGAGTAGACATAATGGGCCTCTATCGGACCTACGCCCCAAGAAACGCCGACCCAAGACTTCAGCCGAGTGCGCACGGCACTAGCGGGGCTCGAGCGGGCAATCCGCAGCTACCGGCTCCACGAGGGCCGTGGCCCGACGCTGGAGGAGCACCTCGCTGCTGCCACCGGGCAGCTCTCCGACCTCCTTGGGGACCAACCGCTCACGCTCCGGGTGTCCTCGTTTGGCCTGTTGTTCGGGAATCGCCCCCTCACCGGCTCCCGTGGGGTGGATGCCACCTGGTTTGGCCTGTTCTCTGACAGCGTCCGAGACGTGACCTTCCAGCCGGGGATCTCCAGCGAAGAAGTCCGAACCTTTGTCGAAGTGCTGTGCGCCGAGCCAGAGGAGGGCGATGACCGCGTGACGCTGCTCTGGCGGCGCGAGGTCCACCGGATCGAGCTCTTCCTATCCAGCCTGCTTCCGACCCGGCTCGAGGAGGGACCGGACGGGGACATCCGATTGGTATCCGAGGCTGGAAACGCCGCCCTCTTCGGGGGGCACCAGGACGCACCGGGCACCCCGGCGTTGGCGTTCAGTCGGGACGACCCCCGCAGCCTGGTCGGGGACGAAGGCCTGTCCTGGATCGCGCGCGTCGAGTCCCATCCCTTCCACGTAAATCCCTGGATTGACGCGGCGCGCGAGCCGGGTGGAGCCCGCGCGCGGGGAAGGGATGTCCGGCGCTTCGTGGATGCGCTCCTCGAAGCGCGCGCCGCTGCAGGAGCCGAAGCCGAGTCCTGCTCCCTCCTCGACTCCTTCATCGAGACCCTCTTGGGCCGGGACCCCGAGGGACAGCTCCTCCTCTTGCTGACCGCACTGGTCGAACACGACGCCCCAACCGCTCGTCCCCTCGTCGAGCGTCTGGCTCGCCCCGAGCTGATGGTTCGCCTGGCCCCTCTCTGCGATCTCGACCCGCAGGGCTTCGAGGCGGTCGTCAGTGCCCTCGGCACCGTCGACCCCAACGGCCTCTCGGCTCTCCTGGTCGAGCTCCGCAGTCCCGCAGCCCAGAAGCACTTCGCCCAGCTCGCCGGGGATGCCGGAGGCGACGTGGTCCCCTTTTATCTCAACCAGCTCGACTCCGAGGATCCACGAGAAGCCCTCAGTGCAGTACAAGCCCTGGCTGACCTCGACGGGGACCGTGGGCTACCGGGCCTGGCCAAGGCCCTGAGCCTGCCCTCGGACCGGGTGCGCTACCAGGCTCTCCGTTCGCTGGGAGGGCGCTACCATCCCGACCTCGCCCCCACGCTGCTCGAGGTCCTGGAAGACCCACGCCGGGTTCATCGGCTCCTCGCTCTTCGTGTGCTCGAGCAGTCGGATGACCCACGCGTGCTTCACGGCGTCATCGCCACCGTGAAGCAGGCCGAGTTCCTGGAGCGAGACCCTGAGGAGCAGGCTACGTGGATTCGCTCCCTCGCAGCCTTCCCCGGAGAGGACGCCATCGGGGCATTTGCTCATCTGATGGGCCTGACCAGCGCGGTCCGCAAAGCGACCACTAGACTGCAACTGGTCGTGGTGGAGCACCTCGCCAAGATGGAGCAACCACGAGCACGTCAGGTCCTGGTCGATAACAAGGGACGCTGGCAGCTGGCCCGGTCCGTCCGCAAGGCGATCGCCAAGTCCCTTGAAGGGAGCAGCTAGCCATGACCGGGGCGACTCCTGCCATCACCCCCATACAGCTGCACAGCCCGCGGACGGTCGGAACGATCTACGGCTTGTTCCGGAATCTAGAGATCCACGACGAGTCCAACCAACTCTTCGAGCGGCTTATTCAAGAGACTCTCGAGGCGCTGAGCGACTTCGAGTCGGCGATCGACGAGCCCTTCACCCTGCAGATGTACGGCCAGGAGTTGGTCGTCTGCTCACGTCTGCTGCGCCTCGACGATGCGGCCTTCGAGCGCGCGGGCAAGCTGGCAGAACTCCTGGTTCGGGCCGGGATCGGCGGACTCCTGATGAGCGGGGACACGTCCAAGGACGACCTGCTCCGGTTCTGTAGGGACCTGACGGCCTCCCTGAAAGGAGAAGGCTCCGCCCTCACTCGGGGCGCCTACGGAGAGATCCTGTTTGCAACCCTCGAGGAGGACCCATCGACCACCCTCGCCTCCCGACCCGAACAGCTCGCCCTGTGGCTCTACGCCACCCTTCTCGACTTGACGGCTGAGCTCGCCGAGGCCCGGGTGCAGGGCAAACGCCCCTCGCTCTTGCCCCTCAAGAGAGTACTGCAGCGCATCTCGGAGGCAGCCCGTCAGCACGGCGCCGTCTTCCAGCTCCTCCCCGCAATCCGCAACTTCGGGGCTGAGCTCGCCGTCGCCCACCGGGCAATCTGCGAGTCCATCACAACCCTCAGCTTCGGGATCCGGCTCGGTCTGACGCGGCCTGAGCTGCTGGCAAACTCCCTCGCAGCAGTCCTCTGCCGGATCACACCGCCGGACAGCGATGTCGTCGGGGATCTCCTCGCCTACCCTGGCCTCGGTGATCTGGGGCCAACGATCTTGCTGGCAGCGCACGATGTCGTCCACCCCTCCGCAGAGGCGGGCCTCCCCGGCCAACTGCTCACCCTGATCAGGAGCTACGAGGAGTCTCTGGCGCCAGGCGAGGGCTGCCTCGCTCCTGCCGAGGCCATCGCCAACCTCCTCAGCAGCCCGCCGACCGGAGTCGAACTGCCGCTCACAAGCATGTTCGCAGCCTGGCAGGGGCGGGAACCGCTCGGCTCGCCGATCGAACTGGAAGACGGTCAGCTAGCCCTGGTGTTCGGTCCCTCGACCC
>CAZQTQ010000044.1:4663-9642 GCA_964596025.1 uncultured Rickettsiales bacterium | reverse complement strand
AGTGGTCACCCTCGATCCGAACGCCGCGCTGGGCCCCGAGGTCGACCTAGGATCACCCAGTGCTCCCTCCGTCCGCGGGTATCCGAAACCAGCGCTGTTGCCACTGGACCTCACCCGGGTTCGCCAGGGCGGGCTCGGTGACCCCGGGAAGTCGCAGCAATGAACCTCCAGCGGATGCTCGAGAAGTGTCATGCAGAGCAGTGGTCGGTGGGCGAACTCGACTGGGACCAGCCCCCAAAGGCCATGCCGGAAGAAGACGAGCGGGCCATCGTCCAGTATTTCACCGACATGGCAGGTATCGAACGGCTGGCTGGAGCGCTTTTCGAGGAGCAGCGGCGCCGGGCCGAAGACCCCGTTCTCAGAGCGATCTTCACCTCGTTCGTCCAGGACGAGACCCGCCACGCTCACGCGGCACAAATGCTGGCCGACTACTACGACGTCCACCACTACTGCATCTACCAGACAAACCCCCACCTGGTGCAGTTCGCGCCGCACTTCATCAACGCGATTCGCTACCTGTCCAATGAGATCGCCAACGCCTACATCACATCCGGCGAGCTCATCCTCGACATCGCGCTCCTTCGGTCGATCAACGACTTCGTCGACGACGCCATGAGCCAGAATGCGATGGACCGGATCAACCGCGACGAGTCCCGACACATCGCCATCGACTTCCACATGGTCGAGTACTACTGCTCGGACGAGTACATCGAGAAGCTGGCCCATCGAGAGCCCTTGCCGCCGGGGGACCGGGCCCGCGCAGCCTGGGCCTTTAGCTGCATGCTCTGGTACGCAGCCCCCTTCTTCAAGGCCGTCTTCTTCAAACCGATGGACCACATCGATCCCGACGGACGCCGCATGCTCGAGGCCTTCCGCCGCATCCAGCTGCTCTCGCGGCGCAACCGTGTGAAGAGCCGCCCATTCATTCGCTTCATGACCGGCCTGCAAGACATCTACAACCGGCCACTGGCGGGCCGGGTGCTGGGCCGAGTGCTCCGAAGGGCGCTCGGCATCGACCCCCGCTTCATCGTTCAGCTGTACTCCGACGCCGACCTCCAACGGACCAACCGGATGAGCTTCGACGCGCTGGCCCAGGAAGCGCTGGGCGTGAAGTACGCCTGATCCGGATCAGCACCGTGGACACAATGGGTGTCTCGCTGCACGAGTGCCACGCTAGACTGCCCACGAGCAACGACATGACGCCTGAATTTTTTGGGCCTGAGCTTGTTGCCATCTGGTGAGAGATGTCGGGTTTTGGTCGGAGTAGGACTCCAGCGATTCTGACTTGGTTGTTGGGGGCCCTCTGCATTTGCGGGTGTGGCGGCCAGGGCCGACTTGGGGGATCCGACGGCTCATCCGACGAGTCATCCGACGACGGATCCGACGACGGATCCGACGACGACCCAGGGGGTAGCGCGGGGTGTGGACTGAGCCCAGACGGCCTTTCCACCACGCTGGAGGTTGCCCAGAAGACCCGAACTTTCGAGCTCTCTTTGCCGGACGCCTACGACTCCGACCACCCCTATCCATTGATCTTGGCCTGGCATGGCCTCGGGGGCAGTGGTGAGCTCGCGCAGTACTACTTCGGCATTGAGGAGGTCGCTGAGTCCGAAGCTGTCATCGCCTATCCGGATGGGCTGCCCCTACCAGCTTACGACGGGGAACCCGGGTGGGATTTGGCGGAAAGTGGCTATGACCTCGCCCTCTTTGACGCGATGGTGAGCCACCTGACTGAGAACCTGTGCATTGATGAAGCGCGGGTCTTCTCGACCGGGCACAGCTTTGGTGGATACATGTCCAACACGCTTGGCTGCTACCGCTCCGACACACTGAGCGCGATCGCTCCCGTCGCATCCGGCGGCCCATATGGCAGCTGTCAGGGACAAGTGGCCGCCTGGATTGCCCACGGCAGCAATGACGACCGAGTAGAGCTGGAGAACGGAGAAGGCTCTCTGAACACCTGGAGTGGCGTCAATGACTGCGCTGGCGAACCCTCCGAGGTCGACCCCACCCCCTGTGTTGCCTACGGGGGCTGTTCGAGGGATGTGCACTGGTGCGAACACTCAGGGGGGCACGAGTGGCCTTCCTTTGCCGCCTCCGGCATCTGGGACTTCTTCTCGAACCAGTGAGCAGGGGCTGCTTCGTTCGAAATAGATAATAAATTGAATCCATATAATCGAGCCAACTAATCAAAGTTTCACTTTACGTTCAGGTGCACCTAACTTTCAGACTGAACCAACCACTTAGGAGCACCTCATGAGCACAACAAAAACCCTCGCCTTCGCGACACTGGGCCTACTGGCCGGCTGCGGCGGCCCCTCCGATGGGAACCTCTCCAACACCCCGGCAGAGCCGGGCGGGCAGACGGACGACGCCAGTTCCCAGCAAGTAAACGAAGCGGAACTGCTCGCGGATCTCCAGCGGCTCTCAGAGCTGCGCATCGTGGAGGTCGGACAGCTCGTCCACAACTACCCCGAAGGCGCGATGAACTGCTACGGGCCCTGCCCCGGGTTCGAAGAGGAAATCGCCGAGGAAGATTTCCGACAAGCGGCTCGCTTGAGCGAGCTGGTGGAGATCGTCAACAGCGCAGTGACCAGCACCGTGGAGCTGGAGGCATGCACCGTCGAGGTCATCGACGCCAACCTCGAAGCCCTCGACAGCCTGGACATCGTGGAGGTCTTCGGCCTGGTCGAAGAGGTCCCGCAGAACAATCCCTACTGCTACAACACCCCCTGCCCCTCGGACATCGAGGCCGCCAATGAGGTCAACCGTCAGCGAGCAACTGCGCTCGCCGCCATCGTCGAAGAGGCTCGGGAACTCTGAGCTATCTCGGCCCCCGGTTGCCCGAAGTACCTGGGCGCTTAGGCCTCGGGGTGGGTCTCGACCTGCCCTGGGGCGCGCCCATCGGCTTTGGCTTTTCGCCCGAGCAGGGTGACCAAGTAACCAGCAATGTCCTGGACTTCCTCGCACTGCACGAGCAGGACTTCAAGTACTGGTTCATCTCCTGGCAGCCGCGTGGGCGCAACCAACTGGACCCCGCCGAGTACTTCCCGGTCTACGACGACCTGTTCGCGCGAGCGCCGGGCTTCCCAGTGCGGGGGCTGCACCAGACCAGCTTCAACCTGGGCGCTCTGGAGCCCTACGACCGAAGCGGGATTATCGACTTCACCAACGCGCTGATCGCGCGGTACGGGTTTGCGTGGGTCAACGAAGACCTCGGCCTCTGGTCCATTCATGGCCGCTCCATTCCCTATCCACTCCCCCCCTACCTCACCTCCGCAGGCCTCGACGCCGCCATCAGGAATTGCAAAGAGGTACAGCAAGCGCTTTCCGCGCCGCTGCTCGTGGAGTTCCCGGGATTCTCGGCAGGAACCAGCTTTGTCATTGGCTCGCTGCACGCCTACGACTTCTTCCGCGAGGTGGTCGAGCAGAGTGGCTCGCCGGCAACCCTGGACATCGGGCACCTGCTCTCCTACCAGTGGCATCGTGGTCTGCGCGGCGAGGACCTGTTCAGCGATCTGGACCGGCTCCCCACCGATCACTGCTTCGAGATCCACCTCTCGGGCTGCGAGACCTCGGGCGAACGCTTCCTCGACTACCACCACGGGGTGCTGATGGACGAGCAGCTCGTCTTGCTGGATCGACTGCTCCCCCTCTGCCCCAACCTCAAGGCAGTTACCTACGAAGACCCGAAGTTCGACGCCAAAGGCACTCTAGTCCCTCGATCATCCGCCGGCTTCCACGCCTTGCGGAGCGCCGTTACCGCATGGGAGCAGCAGTGATCTCCCTCGATGTCGCGATCGACCGCCTACTCCACCGGGTGGGGTACCGCAGGGCCTTCTTGGAGGGCCGGTACGACGAACTCGAGCTCGGCCCGGACGATCTGGAAGCCCTGAAAACGCTGGACCCCGAGCAACTCGCCGAGACTGCAGATTCGGTTCGAAGCAGCCTTCTTCAACGCAAGCACCGCGGGAGCGGCGGGATCCGAGCCACCTACCCCGAGACCCTGAAGGCGTGGCAGGAGCGGCATCAGGACGAAGACCTCGCCCTCTTCTTGGATCGCTTCATGGAGTCCTCGGCCTTTGAGCAGTATCGCGAGGTGCCGCACGCGGGCCTTGGTCTGAGCCTAGAAGAGGCGGTCTATCGTTTCTTCGAGGCGGAAGACGTCGGAGACAGGAAAGGCCGTGAACACGAATTTCTCGCCGGAATCTGCAAGGCCCTTGCCCTGAACCCAAGGCCATCATTCACCGTAGGGGCGCCCTTGCGACCGGCTCCAGCCGGCTGGTTCGCGATCTCCAGTCACGGGACTAGGAGCTTGTTTGCCTCGGTGAATGGCCGCTACGTCCAGGGCGAACTGACCCCGTTTCTCGCCGATCTTCTGACCTCGGAGTCCACTCCGGATCAGCTCGCGGCCGAACACGGGGTTGGCCGCCAGATCGCGGAAGCTGGCCTGGCCAAGTTCAGAGGCCTAGGTCTGCTCGATGCCGCAGCCGTCTCCCGGGAGACCTAAGCCAGTCTGTCAGCAGGTCTGGGACTCCAAGCGGTAGAGACCAGCCGGCTGGTCTTCACTGGAGCGGCTCCTCCGCCATCGTGGCCGCGATCGCCCGAAACACCGTGATGCGGGGGTCGTCCCGTCGACAAAGCAGGCGGAAGTAGTCGGGCACCACCTCGACCTTCGGAAAGAGGGGAACCAACGCGCCGCTCTCAAGATCGCTGCGGATCAGGTACTCCGGCAATACTGCAACTCCTTGCCCTGCCCGAACCACGGCCCAAATGGCCGCAATGGTGCCCATTGCCCGGAAGCTCTGGAAGTCCATCGGGCTGGCCCCCGACGAGTCCCGGAAATAGCTGAACAGGGGCAACTGATCAGACACATCGACCAACACGTGTTGCGATGCGTCCTCCGGAGTACCAAACGGCCTCTGCTCGAGCAACGAGGAGGAGGCGACCAGAAGGTAGTCCTCGCGGTGAAGGCGGAT
>CAZQTQ010000044.1:0-4653 GCA_964596025.1 uncultured Rickettsiales bacterium | reverse complement strand
CGCAGTCAATCTCCTGCGTCCGCACCCGGAGTTCCAGATCGTGTCCTTCTCCGAAGTAGAGATGGAAGGTGATCGCCGGGTGCCTCTCGGCCAGCTTCGGAAGCATCGGCAAGACCCAACTCAACCCGAGCTCGTGCCGGGTCCCGAGGCGAAGGTCTATGGGCACAGGTCCTAGATCGCCCCGTGCAGCCTGGCCACACTCCCAAGCCACCTCCAGAGCCCTCTGGGCGGCCGGCAAGAGGGCAAGCCCAGCCTCAGTCGGCTCCACCCGCCGGGTCGTCCTGTAGAAGAGTTGTACGCCGTACTGCTCTTCCAGTTGGCGGATTCGCTGGCCCAGTGCGGCGGGAGTCAACCCGACCGCCCCTGCCGCCGCCCGAAAGTTCAGGTATCGGGCCGCCTCGACAAAGCAACGCAGCGAGTCGAGGTCCGGCAACTGCCCGTAGCGATTCACCATCGGACCATCTTTACCAGAGTCGGAGAGCCCACAGGCCCCGGCCTTCGTCCGGGTGGGGTCGCCCCTCTTGCGGCTCGATTGCGCTTCAGCCAGAGTCTACGCGCGCTGAATAGCGGCCTGGGAGCCCATGTCGGTCGGGCAGAATAGGACTTGTGGGTGCCGCACCATCTGAGGGTTCAAAATAGACCGCACGACTTGTCGAGGAGGAGCCCGAGATGACTCGCTTTGAGGCATTCAAGAAACTGCTGGAGGTCATGAAGGACCCCAACCGCATCGGGGAGATCCCGATCTACAAGTCCGAGATCGGCGGAATCCGCGCTGCCCCGCACATCGAAGAGCAACTCGGCGACGTCCGCCACTACTTCCCACCCATCGATCTCGAGAGGCTCCGCGCCCTGCCTGAGGGGGCCTTTGGCCGAGAGTACGCGCGCTTCCTGGACGAGAACGGCCTCAACCCCATCGTCGTCCCCGACACCATCGACCAGGAGCTGCTCGCCCGGAACGCCTTCAACGCCCGCTACGGCGTCATCCACGACATGTGTCACGTGCTGACCATCGGCGGGGAACGGGACCTCACCGTCTTCACCCAATACCGAGACCTCCACTCCCCCATCGAGAGCGAGCCCCGAGTGCTTGCCGACCTAGCCAATGTCGGACACTTCAGCTTCACCCCCATTTACTGCGTTAGCGACGGGGACGGCTGCGGCGAGACCTACCTGGACCAGGACATCGCGGCCAACTTCATTCAGACCACAGTTCTCTCTTGGATCGAGTACCTAGAAGGCAGCGAAGACGCCATCGAGCAACTTCCCGATCTCGGGAGCGAGGTGGACTGGACGATCGTGGAGTAAGACGCGCGGCGGGTCGCCAGAAGGTAGGAAGCGCCCCTTTGCTAGAATCAGGTATGGACGAGGCAACCGATCTTGCCCCTGAGAGAGCCGGTTCCGAGGCAATCGACCAGCTTCGGGCGATGGTCGCGGCTCGAGATCAGGGCCAACCGTGCGGGCCTGCTCCCACCGAGTTGGCGGGCTGCCGACTCATTGACGAGGACCTCGCCGGTCTCGACCTCAGCGGTTGCAACCTGAGCAACGCCGACCTCAGCCGGGCCAAGCTGCGCGACACCCGCTTCTTAGGGGCGAATCTGGAGGGGGCCTGCCTCTTCGGAGCCGAGTTGGACGGGTGCGAGTTCATGGGTACCAACCTTCGCGGGGCGGACCTCAGCGAAGCTACTGGAACGAGGGCGGGCTTTGGTCAGTCCAACTTGGAAGATGCCCGCCTCTTTGGGGCCGACTTCTCGCAAGCCTCGTTTACCGGGGCAAAACTCAGCGGGGCGGACCTCCGAACCACCCAGCTTCGGGGCGCCCGGTTTCTCAATTCCGACCTCAGCGGGGCAGCCTTAGACAGAGCCTGCCTAAACCAGGCTGAACTCAGCGGAAGCAATGTGCGAGGCGCTTCCTTCCATGGCGCAGACCTCAGTTCATCCCTCCTCCGGGATTTGCACAACTATTCGGCAGCCAATTGGGTCGGTGTGGACATCCGAGACGTTAACTTCTGTGGGGCCTGGCTCCTGCGACGCCACATCATGGACGAGAACTTCCTCTACGAGTTCCGCCACCAGGGGCCCTTCTACGAACGTTTGTACCGAGTCTGGTACTTGACCTCAAACTGCGGCCGGAGCCTCCTGCGGTGGTGTGTCTTTACCGCAGCAATTGCTGCGACCTACGCCCTGCTCTACCTGCTGGTCGAGGTCGACTACGGCGAACACGAGACCGTCCTCTCCCCGCTCTACTTCAGCATCGTGACCATTACCACCTTGGGCTACGGCGACGCGCTCCCCGCATCGATACCAGCTCAACTCTTAGTGATCAGCGAGGTCGTCCTCGGCTACCTCAGCCTCGGCGGAGCCGTGAGCATCATCGCCAACAAGCTGGCGCGGCGGGCCGGGTGAGCGTGTTTGGCTTCTTCCAACGGCTGCGGAAGGGCGGAAAGAGCCCCCAGGATCAGCTTCAGGAAGTCCTGGGCGATTACCAGTTGCCCACCTTCCCCGGAGTGGTGATGAAGGCCCTTCGGGTGCTCCGAGACCCCGACGCCAACTTTTCCGACATTGGACGGGTACTTGCCGCCGATCCGGGCCTGTCTGTAGACGTCCTTCGTCTCGCCAACTCAGCACAGTACGGTACTTCCCGCCGACTGGAGAGCGTGACCCACGCCGTCTCCATGCTCGGAAAGGGAGAGGTCGAAGCCCTGGTGATCTCCGTCGGGGTCCGGCGTGCTCTCCCATCGCCGAAGGCCACTGGCTTTAGCCCGCGCCGTTTTTGGGCTGCAGCAGCCCGACGAGCTGCCGCAGCTCAAGCCTTCGCCAACGTTCTTCACCCCGCAACTCAAATGGAGAGCTTCACCGCCTCTCTTCTCCAAGACATGGCGATCCCACTGCTCGTACGCAGCCGCGGCGAGGCCTACAACCAAGTCCTAAACCAGTGGCATGCCCGTGGCGGCGACTTGGACGACCTCGAGAGAGAGCAATTCCCCTGGGACCACAGCGAGGTCGGCTCGTGGATGTGCGCCAGCTGGGATCTGCCGGAACCGTTGGCCATGGCAATCCACGCTCACCACAGCGACCACCCCGATCTCGGCGAGGAGTGTCCTCCCGCTGTCGCTCTGGTTGGCTTCCTACGCGAGGGCGATATGGAGGAAGGCGTCGACGAACTCATCGAGAAAGCCGGGCTCTGGTACGGCCTCACCGAAGAGAAGTGCCGGGAGTTGCTCGACGAGAGCTTCCGGAGAGCTGAAGAATTGGTCAGCCTCCTGGTCTGAAGAGCCTCCGTCGCCGCCCGCCAAGCAGGAACAAGCCGAAGACGAGCGTGATTGCGCCGAGGCCCGGCCGGGCCGAGCTGGCGCTCTCCACGCAGCCGCACCCGGCCCCAGCACAGTCCCCTTCGCTACCGGCCCGCCCGTCACAATCCAGGTCTTGGAGATCGGCACAGGTCTCAACGGCCTCGGGATGCACCAGCGGACTGTCGTCGTCGCAGTCCCCCTCACAGACCGACCAGCCGTCGGCGTCGGCGTCGGAGGTGTCCTCCACCTCTCCACCGCAGTCGCTGTCAACGCCATCGCAGCTCACCTCGACGGCACCGGGGTAGACGCTGGAGTCGGTGGGGCCGCAGTCCTCTGCGTCGAGACTGCCGTCCTCGTCGTCGTCGGGATCCTCGCAGTCCGGCACCCCGTCACTGTCGGTGTCGTCGAACTCATCGGAGATGAGGCCGTCGCAGTCCTGGTCGATTCCGTCGCAGATTTCGGCTGCAGAGCCGAAGCGATCGGCGTCGCTGTCGTCGCAGTCGCCGGCACAAGGAGACTCTCCGTCCCCGTCCCCATCGACTTCCTCGTCGGGAAGAAGCCCGTCACAGTCGGTATCGTAGCCATCGCAGAGCTCGGCAACCCCCGGACGCACTGCACCCTTGCTGTCGTTGCAGTCGCCCTCGCAGATCGTGTAGTCGTCGCCGTCCGCGTCGACGTCCTCGTCCGTGGCCTCACTACAGTCGTTGTCTTGGGTGTCGCAGACTTCGTCCAAGCCCGGCGCGCGGTCGGCGTCCCCGTCGTCGCAGTCTCCGTCGCAAACGCTCAGGCCGTCGCCATCGCCATCGGTCAGTTCGTCCGTCGAGGGGTCGCAGTCGGTGTCGAGGGTGTCGCAGGCTTCAGGCAATTCCGGTGAGACCGCGGCGTCGCTGTCATCGCAGTCGGCGCAGCTGAACGACATATCGCCGTCGACGTCGACTTCGCCGGCCACGTCCGCGAAGGTACCGACCACGCAGTCGTTGTCGAATCCGTCGCAGACCTCCGGGTTCCCGGGATAGGCGGCGGCGTCGTAGTCGTCGCAGTCCAAGCAGCTGATCGAGCCGTCTCCGTCCCAATCAACCTCACCCGAAGCATCAAAGGACGGCACTCCGTTGCAGTCGTTGTCGAGACCGTCGCAGACCTCAGTGTTGCCCGGATAGTTGTTGGGATCGTTGTCGTCGCAGTCGGTGCCTGCCACGACCCCATCCTCGTCCGCATCGAGGGTGACGGTGTCGTCATCGTCACCGCCCGTATCGTCGTCGCCACTCGTGTCGTCGTCGTCGCCACCCACGGCGTCGTCGTCGCCACTCGTGTCGTCGTCGTCGTCGCCGACCACCGTGACCTGCGTGAAGGAGAAGTCGGCATCG
>CAZQTQ010000043.1:16862-17183 GCA_964596025.1 uncultured Rickettsiales bacterium | reverse complement strand
GCCCTTCATCTACAACAAGCTGGAGGAGCGAGGACTGGTCACTACCATCAAGGCAGCCAAGAAGATGGTGGAGGCGAAGGGTGAGGAGGTCTGGGACATCCTCGACGAGGTCATCCGTGAGCATCCCGTGATGCTCAACCGTGCACCGACCCTGCACCGTCTCGGGATCCAGGCCTTTGAGCCGGTACTCGTCGAAGGCAAGGCCATCAACCTCCATCCGCTCGTTTGCACCGCGTTCAACGCGGACTTCGACGGCGACCAGATGGCGGTGCACCTGCCGCTCTCGATCGAAGCGCAGATCGAGGCGCGGGTTCTGATGAT
>CAZQTQ010000043.1:16345-16852 GCA_964596025.1 uncultured Rickettsiales bacterium | reverse complement strand
AACAACATCCTGAAGCCCGCTTCCGGTCGCCCGATCATCCAGCCCTCGCAGGACGTGGTCTTGGGTTCGTACTACATGACACGGGTCAAGGCTTTCGCCAAGGGCGAGTACGACGAGGAGTTGGCGGCCAAGGCAGCCAAGAAGAAGGAACCCTACTTCGCCGGCTACTACCGCTCGGCCGAGGAGGTGAGGCAGGCCTACGACGCTGGTGCCCTCGATCTCCACGCGAGCATCCGCGTCCGCATGGACAAGGACATCGCCGAGACCGGCCGCATCGGGGATCGACCTGAGGGCGTCGAGACCGTCCTGGTCGACACGACCTGCGGTCGAGTCCTGTTCTTTGAGATCGTGCCGGATCGTCTTCCCTTCGACCTCGTCAACAAGACGATGGACAAAGCGTCGCTGGGCGGGCTCATCGACAAGTGCTTCCGGCTGGCTGGACCTAAGTCGACCGTACTCTTGGCCGACCACCTCATGCGCCTCGGCTTCGAGCAGGCCACCCGTGCC
>CAZQTQ010000043.1:5091-16335 GCA_964596025.1 uncultured Rickettsiales bacterium | reverse complement strand
GGCGTGTCGATTTGTATTGGGGACATGGTCACTCCGTCTCGCAAGGGAGAGCTCTTGGACTCCGCCTTTGGCGAGGTCACTGAGACCGAGGAGCAGTACGCCGAGGGCCTAATCACCGTCGGTGAGAAGTACAACAAGGTCATCGACATCTGGTCCAACATCACCGAGGAGATCTCCAGCCAGATGATCGAGGAACTCGGTACCGACGAGGTGGGCAGCGAAGACGGAAAGCGCACCAAGCGTCAGCCGTCCTTCAACTCGATTTACATGATGGTCGACTCCGGCGCTCGCGGCTCCAACACCCAGATCCGGCAGCTAGCCGGTATGCGTGGTCTGATGGCCAAGCCCTCGGGGGAGATCATCGAGACGCCGATTACTGCCAACTTCCGCGAGGGGTTGACGGTGCTGCAGTACTTCATCTCGACCCACGGTGCGCGCAAGGGACTGGCCGATACGGCGCTCAAGACTGCCAACTCCGGCTACTTGACCCGGCGTCTGGTCGACGTGGTTCAAGACTTTATCGTCACGGTACCGAACTGCGGTACCAAGGACGGTGTTTGGGTCCACGCCTTGGTGGAGGCCGGTGAGATCATCGAACCCTTGGCCGAGCGAATCCTTGGTCGAACCATTGGCGACGACCTCATGGACCCCCACACGGGCAAGGTACTCGCCCCGCGCGACTCCTTGGTCGATGAGGATTTGGTGAGGGCGATTGACGAGGCCGGTGTCGACCGGGTCTTTATCCGGAGCACTCTGACTTGCGAGGCAACGCGGGGCGTTTGTGTCCGCTGCTACGGCCGCGATCTGGCCCGCGGTAAGCGGGTCAACATCGGTGAGGCTATCGGTGTGATTGCGGCGCAGTCCATCGGCGAGCCGGGGACGCAGCTCACGATGCGTACCTTCCATATCGGTGGTGCTGCGGCTTCGCGCGCGGTCCAGTCCACGCAGGAGTCCAAGGGCGCTGGCACCGTCAAGTACATCAACGTTCGGTCCATCGTGAACCGCGAGGGGCGCCGAGTGGCCATGAACCGCAACGGTGAGCTTGCCATTGTCGACGAGACGGGCCGCGAGAAGGAGAAGTACGCGCTGACCTACGGAGCCAAGGTCCTGGTGAAGGACGGCTCTAAGGTCAAGGGTGGGACTCTTCTCGCCGAGTGGGAGCCCTTCGCCCAGCCGGTGCTGGCCGAGGTCGAGGGTACGGTTCAGTTCACCGACATCGTCGAGGGGTCGACCATGCAGGAGCAGGTGGACGAGTTCACCGGCATCAACCGCAAGGTCATCATCGAGAGTCGGGACGCCGCCCTCAAGCCGCGCCTGGTAATCAAGGCCGCGGATGGGGGGGAGCCGACGTACTACATGCCGGTTTCCGCCAACCTCTCGGTCGAGAATGGCGTCGATGTGGTTCCTGGCGACATCCTGGCGCGGATCCCCCGCGAGACTGTCAAGACCAAGGACATTACCGGCGGTCTGCCGCGGGTTGCCGAGCTCTTCGAGGCGCGGAAGCCCAAGGACGTGGCTGTCATCACGGAGATCGACGGCTTTGTTTCTTTTGGGAAGGACTACAAGGGCAAGCGACGTGTCGTCGTCACGCCGGAAGAGGGCGGCGAGGCTCGTGAGTACCTGATTCCGAAGGGCAAGCACATCTCGGTGCGTGAGGGCGACTTTGTTCGCTCCGGCGACCCCTTGATGGACGGTTCCACGAATCCCCACGATTTGCTCAGCGTCAAGGGGGAGAAGGTGCTCGCGCGCTACCTCGTCGACGAGGTGCAGGAGGTCTATCGTCTGCAGGGCGTCAAGATCAACGACAAGCACATCGAGGTCATCGTGCGCCAGATGCTGCGTCGTCTGCGGGTCACCACTCCCGGTGACTCGGACTACCTTGTCGACGAGACCGTCGACAAGCGCTACTTCGAGCAGACCAACGCTGCGTTGGTCGAGCAGGGTATGGAGCCGGCGTTGGCCGTGCCCAAGCTGCTCGGCATCACCAAGGCGAGCCTTTCGACGGATTCTTTCATCTCAGCGGCCTCCTTCCAGGAGACCACGCGAGTCCTCACCGAGGCGGCACTCTGCGGCAAGGTGGACTACCTCCGCGGCTTGAAGGAGAACGTCATCATGGGCCGGCTCATTCCCGCGGGAACGGGCTACACGGTCTACCAGCAGATGGGTCTCGAAGAGACGACTGAAGAGTTGGCGTCCGAGCCGGTTGTGAGCCGTGTGCCCGCATCCAGCGACGGCGGTGACAGCTCGGGAGCCGTGGTGGCTTCCTAGCGACGGGTGCTGCAAGGAGATCTTGACAGCACCTCTCGCACCCATTAACGTCCGCGCGCTCTCGAACGCGGGTCTGTTTGACCCGATTTCGGAGCGACGGAACACGCCCGACCCTGGGCATGAGAACACGGGAGCGGCACATGCCGACCATAAACCAGCTGGTTCGGAAGGGACGCCTGAAGCGTTCCAACCGAACGACCTCACCGGCGCTCAGAAGCTCTCCTCAGAAGCGGGGTGTGTGTGTTCGCGTCTACACGACGACTCCGAAGAAGCCGAACTCGGCCCTTCGGAAGGTCGCACGTGTTCGTCTCACCAACGGCCTTGAGGTCACCTCCTACATTCCTGGCGAGGGCCACAACCTGCAGGAGCACTCGGTGGTCCTGATTCGGGGCGGTCGGGTGAAGGACCTTCCCGGTGTTCGCTACCACGTTGTTCGCGGTGTCTTGGATTCGGTCGGGGTCAACGACCGGCGCCAGGGCCGCTCGAAGTACGGCGCTAAGCGCCCGAAGAAGTAGGCTGAAAGGCGGAAGTTATGCCCAGGCGTCGTGAAGTACCCAAGCGAGTTATCCTCCCCGATCCCAAGTACCAAGAGGTGCTGGTGACCAAGTTCATCAGCACGCTCATGATGGACGGCAAGCGGTCGACGGCCGAGCACATCGTCTACGGTGCCTTCTCGATCGTCGAGCAGACCAAAGGCGGAGACCCCATCTCGGTCTTCAAGCGGGCCCTGGAGAATGTCCAGCCTGTCATCGAGGTCAAGAGCCGCCGGGTCGGTGGCGCCACCTACCAGGTACCGGTAGAGGTCTCTCCTCGGCGCCGGATGGCTCTAGCCATGCGGTGGCTTCGCAACTACTCTCGGACCCGCTCTGGTCGCTCCATGACTGAAAAGCTGGCTGCTGAGTTGATGGACGCTGCTGACGGCCGTGGTGCGGCGGTCAAGAAGCGCGAAGACACGCACAAGATGGCCGAGGCCAACAAGGCTTTCGCTCACTACCGCTGGTAGAAGCCTCCGAAGCCCAACTGCAGCGGGTCTCCAGCTCCCGATAGGAACGCACGATGACGGCGCTCGATCACGTGCGAAACATCGGGATCATGGCGCACATCGACGCTGGCAAGACCACTACGACCGAGCGAATCCTCTACTACAGCGGCCGCTCCCACAAGATGGGAGAGGTGGATGACGGCACTGCAACCATGGACTGGATGGTCCAGGAGCAGGAGCGCGGCATCACCATTACCTCGGCGGCCACGACCTGCTTTTGGCGGGAGACTCGCATAAACATCATCGATACCCCGGGCCACGTCGACTTCACGGTCGAGGTGGAGCGGGCGCTCCGAGTCTTGGACGGGGCCATCGCCCTGTTCTCGGCTGTAGAGGGCGTTGAAGCCCAGAGCGAGACCGTCTGGCGCCAGGCCGACAAGTACGCCGTTCCTCGGATTGCCTTCGTCAACAAGATGGATCGAACCGGCGCCGATTTCTACTCCGTCCTCGAGCAAATGGAAGAGCGGCTGGGCACTCGACCCGTTGCCTTCCAGGTGCCGGTTGGTGCAGAGGATGGCTTCAAGGGAGTCATCGACCTCATTCGTGGAAAGGCCGTCATTTTCGACGAGGATTCCCTCGGAGTGGAGTTTCGGGAAGAGGAGATTCCGGCCGAGCTCAGCGAGGTCGTCTCTGAGCGGCGAGAGGCTCTGTACGAGGCCATTGTCGAAGACGACGACGAACTTGCGATGCGTTACCTCGAGGGGGAGGAGCTTTCCTTTGACGAACTCCGGTCCGCGGTCCGCAAGGCCGTGATTGACCGTCGCTTCGTCCCCATCTTTTGCGGAAGCGCCTTCAAGAACAAGGGGGTTCAGCCTCTGTTGGACGCGGTCCTCGACTACCTTCCCTCGCCAGCAGACTTGCCCCCGATCAAGGGGATGAAGCCGAACGACGAGAGCGTTCAGCTCGAGCGTCCGCCCGATCCCTCGGCTCCCTTCTCGGGACTCGCCTTCAAGATCATGTTCGACCCTTATGTCGGCAGCCTGACTTACCTGCGGGTCTATTCAGGCACTCTCTCGGTTGGCGACATGGTGATCAACAGCACCCGGGACCGGAAGGAGCGGATCGGCCGGCTGCTCATGATGCATGCCAACAAGCGCGAGGATGTGAAGTCGGTCCAGGCGGGGGACATCGTTGCGGTTGTGGGGCTGAAGTTCACGACCACGGGAGACACGCTCTGCCCCAAGAACCATGCCCTGCTGCTCGAGTCGATGGACTTCCCGGATCCCGTGATTGACATTGCGATCGAGCCTCGGACGAAGGCTGACCAGGACAAGCTGGGCGAGGCCCTCCAAAGGCTGAGCATGGAGGACCCGACCTTTGCCACCCGCGTCGACGTCGATTCGGGCCAGATGATTCTGTCCGGCATGGGGGAGCTGCACTTGGAAATTCTCGTGGACCGGCTCAAGCGGGAGCACAAGGTCGCGGCCAACATCGGCAAGCCGACCGTTGCGTACCGGGAGACGATTCAGCGGGCTGGTTCCGGCGTGGGCAAGTTCATTCGGCAGAGTGGTGGGCGGGGGCTCTATGGTCACGTCAAGCTCGATGTGGAGCCCGCCGAGCGGGGCGCCGGGTTCTCCTTTGAGGACTGCACGACCGGCGGTGTCATTCCCCGGGAGTTCATCGGCCCCATTCGCAATGGCGTCGCTGAGGCCATGCTTCGTGGGGTCTTGGCTGACTTTCCTGCCGTCGACATCGCAGCTCGTCTGACGGGCGGCTCCTACCACGAGGTGGACTCCAGCGAGGCCTCCTTCCGTGTCGCAGCGAACCTAGCATTTCAGGACGCTTGCAAGGCGGCAGTGCCAGTGCTGCTCGAGCCGATGATGCTTCTGACCCTGACTCTGCCCGAAGAGTACCTGGGCTCGGTCATCGGAGACCTTAACGCCCGTCGGGGCAAGGTGGGTCGGATGACCCAGCAGGCAGGGCGACAAATTGTCGAGGCTGAGGTTCCTTTGGCCGAGCTCTTCGGCTACGTCGGCGACCTTCGCAGCCTCACCCAGGGCCGCGGCGACAAGAGCATGCAGTTCGAGGGCTACGAGATCTGCCCCCGGCCTGTCCAGGATGCGATCGTCCAGCGGCTCCGCGGCGGCTACTGAGGTCTAGCGCTGAAAGTACGGCTTTTGCAAAAGCGGTCTTGACGGCCTAGGGCCCTTCGGCCATATTGCGCCCCCGCGCTGGAACAGCCCGGTGCCTTTTTGGCCAAAAAGCCCAGTCTTGACAGGGACTTTGACGTCAACAAAGGCCTTCCCTAAGGGGACGGGTTCCGGTGGTGCTAGGGAGTGAACCGGGGACCATAGGCCCCGCAGCACTCCGTGAATATAGGTCGTAGACGCCGGTCATGGAGGACAGGGAAGCCCTGTCGATCATGCCCGGCGCGTGTTTGTTCGAAGCCGTGGATGAGCCGGGTGTTCATCCCATGTCCCGGAGGGGACGGAGGAAGAGATGGCCAAGGAGAAGTTCGTACGCGACAAGCCTCACGTGAACATCGGGACGATTGGTCACGTGGATCACGGCAAGACGACGCTGACGGCTGCGATTACGCAGATTCAGGCCAAGCGAGGCTTTGCCGAGTTCACGCCGTTTGACGAGATCGACAAGGCTCCCGAGGAGAAGGCGCGGGGGATCACGATCGCGACGGCGCACGTGGAGTACCACACTGAGTCGCGACACTACGCTCATGTGGACTGCCCCGGACACGCGGACTACATCAAGAACATGATCACTGGTGCCGCCCAGATGGACGGCGCGATCTTGGTGGTTTCGGCCGCAGACGGTCCGATGCCACAGACCCGGGAGCACATCCTCCTCGCCCGCCAGGTGGGCGTTCCCTACATCGTCGTCTTCCTTAACAAGTGCGACATGTTGGACGACGAGGAGCTTCTCGAGCTGGTCGAGATGGAGGTTCGCGAGCTTCTGGACAAGTACGAGTTCCCCGGGGACGACTGCCCCGTGATTCGTGGTTCGGCGCTCAAGGCGCTGGAGAGCGGCACGGGCGACGACGACTGCCCGCACACGCAGCCGATCATCGAGCTGATGAAGGCCTGCGATGATGCGATTCCGGAGCCGGAGCGGGATCTGGACCGGCCCTTCCTGATGCCTATCGAGGACGTGTTCACGATCTCGGGTCGTGGAACGGTTGCCACGGGTCGTATCGAGCGCGGGATCCTGCACATCGGGGACGAGATTGAGGTTGTCGGGATTCGTGAGACGACCAAGACGACGTGCACCGGCGTTGAGATGTTCCGCAAGATCCTGGACCAGGGTCAGGCGGGCGACAACGTGGGCGCACTTCTTCGTGGTGTGAAGCGGACGGACATCGAGCGAGGCCAGGTCTTGGCCAAGCCGGGTACGACGACTCCTCACACGAAGTTCGACGCGAAGGTGTACTGCCTCACCAAGGAAGAGGGCGGTCGCCACAAGCCATTTTTCAAGGGCTACCGACCTCAGTTTTACTTCCGTACGACGGACGTGACGGGCTCGGTGGAGCTTCCGGCTGGCACCGAGATGGTGATGCCGGGGGACGACGTAGAGATCAAGGTGGAGTTGATCACCCCGATCGCGATGGAAGAGGGGCTTCGGTTTGCCATCCGTGAGGGTGGCCGCACCATCGGCGCGGGCGTCGTTGCGAAGATTCACGAGTAGGAAGACACGGAATGGCACAACAGAACATCCGAATCCGATTGAAGGCCTACGATCACAAGCTTCTGGACAAGAGTGCTTCTGAGATTGTCGGCACGGTGACGCGTACCGGTGCGAAGGTTCGGGGACCGATCCCGCTTCCCACCAAGATCAACAAGTACTGCGTGCTGCGTTCGCCCCACATCGACAAGAAGAGTCGGGAGCAGTTCGAGATCCGCACCCACAAGCGGCTCCTCGACATTGTGGAGCCGACCCAGCAGACGATTGACGCCCTGATGAAGCTCGACCTGTCTGCCGGTGTCGATGTGGAGATCAAGCTGAACTAAGGCGCCTCTTGTAGGTGTCGCTTTTTTGAGAGATGAGAAGACCATGTCGAAGATCAAGGTCTTGAACATTCAAGGCGAAGAAGTTGCGGAGACCGAGTTGCCCTCGGAGCTCTTCGATGCCGAGAAGTACGACCACCTCCTTCACGAGGTCGTGCGGTATTCCCAGGCTCACCGCCGGCAGGGCAGCGGTTCGGCCAAGAACCGGGCCTCCGTCCGGGGCGGCGGCAGGAAGATCTACCGCCAGAAGGGCACGGGTCGTGCGCGTCATGGCGGACTCGGCGCTCCCCAGTTCCGTGGGGGTGGTGTTGCACACCCGCCGCGGCCCCGCTCGTTTGCCTTTCGCATGAACAAGAAGGTCCGGCGCAACGCCCTCAAGGGCGCACTGACCCGACGCGCCAGGGCCGAGACTGTCGTCGTGTTTGACAGCCTCGAGTTGGACGAAATCAAGACAAAGCCGGTTGCCGCCCTTCTCAACAAGCTGGGGATCCAGTCGGCTCTGTTTGTGCTGCCGGAGAAGAACGAGGTCTTCGGGAAGTCGGCGGGCAACATTCCGTACATCAAGGTGCTGACCGAGCAAGGCCTCAACGTTGAGGACGTCCTCCGCCACAAGCACCTTTGCTTGACGACCGGAACGCTGGAGAAGCTCCAGGAGAGGTTCTCGGCATGAGGCGCGTAGACAAAATCCTCATTCGGCCATTGGTCACTGAGAAGTCGACCATGATTCAGGAATTGTCGAACACCTACGCCTTCGAGGTGGGCAGGGAGTCCACAAAGATCGAGGTCAAGGAGGCTGTGCAGCAGCTTTTTGGGGTTCGGGTTGAGAAGGTGCGCACCCAGGTGGTGCGGGGAAAGGTCAAGCGTTTCGGCCGCCACCATGGCAAGCGCTCTAACTGGAAAAAGGCGTACGTGACCGTTGCCGAGGGTCAGAGCCTCGACTTCTATACCGGTCTGTAGGAAATCGTCATGGGTATCAACAAGTACAAGCCCACATCGCCAGGTCGGCGCGGGATGTCCGGTTCGGATTTCTCCGAGCTGACCGCGTCGAAGCCTCACAAGAAGCTCGTCAGTAAGAAGACGAGGAGTGGAGGGCGGAACCACCACGGTCGCATCACCCTGCGTCGCCGGGGCGGTGGCCACAAGCGCCGCTACCGCCTGGTCGACTTCAAGCGGGACAAGGTGGGGGTGAGCGCAACGGTCGCGACCATCGAGTACGACCCGAACCGAAGCGCTCGCATCGCCCTGCTTCACTACGCCGACGGCGAGAAGCGCTACATCATTGCTCCCGCTGGAATCAGTGTTGGGGACGTGATTGAGACCGGGCCGGACGCCGACATCAAGCCGGGGAATGCGCTTCCTTTGGCCAACATCCCGCTTGGCACCTGGGTCTTTAACATCGAGCTCAAGCCCGGAAAGGGCGGGCAGATCGCCCGGTCCGCCGGGGCCTATGCCCAGCTGATGGCCAAGGAGGGGCGCTACTGCCTCCTGCGGCTACCTTCGGGTGAGCTTCGCCAGATCTTCTTCATGTGTGGAGCGACGGTTGGACAGGCTGGCAACGTCGAACAAGAGAACATCAAGATCGGGAAGGCCGGCCGGAACCGCTGGTTGGGCAAGCGCCCCAAGGTTCGTGGTGTGGCCATGAACCCCGTCGACCATCCTCACGGTGGTGGCGAAGGCCGCACCAGTGGTGGACGCCACCCGGTTACCCCCTGGGGCAAGCCCACCAAGGGCGCCCGGACTCGAAACAACAAGCGCAGCACCCGCTTCATCTTGAAGCGGCGCAAGTAAGGAGGCGGTGACGTGTCACGTTCCCTCAAGAAAGGGCCGTTTGTCGACAGCCACCTTCTGGTGAAGGTCGCCCAGGCTCGGGCCATCAAGAGCAACAAAGTGATTCGGACCTGGTCGCGCCGGTCCACGATCATTCCGGACTTCATCGGGCTGACCTTCGCCGTGCACAACGGCAAGAAGTTCATCCCCGTCTACGTCACTGACCAGATGGTGGGACACAAGCTCGGTGAGTTCTCTCCGACCCGCACCTTCTATGGACATGCCGGCGACAAGAAGAGCCGGGTCCGATAGGAGCGAGAAGATGTCGAACACTCCCAACACCGTCTCGACTGCCAAGCTTCGGCACGTCCGCATTTCGCCCCAGAAGGCTCGGCTCGTCGCCGATCTGATTCGTGGGCGCGATGTGGAGGAGGCCCTCCGCATGCTGGACTTTACCCGCAAGCGTTCGGCCCCTCTGATTGGGAAGCTGGTTCGCTCGGCTGTGGCCAACGCCACGGAGAGCGACCCCTCCCTGGACGTCGATGAGCTCTTCGTGAAGACCATTTTTGTGGACGGAGGACCTACTCTTCGTCGTTTTTTGCCCCGTGCTCAGGGGCGGGCTACCCGGATCCTCAAGCGCTCCAGCCACATCACGGTGGAGCTGGGGTCGAGATAGACGAGCTAGACAACGAACAGACCGTCTCCCCCACGGTCTTGTTCCAATTGACAAACCTCGGGGGACCGTTATCCTTGCGCGCCGTTTAGAAGGACGGTTAGGGGCAGAAAGCTCTGAAACTCCGCAGGGATGGAGGATTTGACCGTGGGTCAAAAAGTACACCCCGTAGGCTTCCGCCTCGGGACGATCAAGACCTGGGACTCTCGCTGGTTCGCCGGCAGGAACTATGCGAAGACGCTTCAAGACGACTTCCGGATCCGGAGGTTTCTTGAGAGTCGCCTGCAGAACGCCCAGGTAAGCCGCATCCACATCGAGCGGGCTGCTCAGAAGGCCAAGGTCTTCGTCTACGCAGCTCGGCCGGGGATGATCATCGGAAAACGCTGTGCTGGTCTGGAGGAGCTCAAGCGTGACCTCCGGAAGGTCACCGATAGTGAGGTCTTCCTCAACATCATCGAGGTGCGAAAGGTCGAACTCGACGCGAAGTTGGTCGCCGAGAATATCGGGGCCCAACTGATCAAGCGGGTCTCCTTCCGTCGTGCGATGAAGAAGGCAGTTCAGAGCACGATGCGAGCTGGCGCTGAGGGAGTTCGGATCCAGTGCTCGGGTCGTCTCGGCGGCCGCGAGATGTCCAGCCGGACCTGGTACCGCGAGGGACGGGTGCCGCTGCACACACTGCGCGCAGACATCGATTACGGTATCGCAACTGCCCGGACGACGATGGGCGTCATCGGGGTGAAGGTCTGGATTTTCAAGGGTGAAATACTCCCCGGGGATGACGAGGCTTAGGCCCCGTTCCAAGGAGAGGAACAGACGATGCTAAGTCCCAAGAGAGTCGCACACCGCAAGATCCAAAAGGGCAAGCGCCGGGGTATCGCCCGCCGTGGCTGCACCGTGGCTTTTGGCAGCTACGGGCTGCAAGCCTTGGAGGCCGGCTTCCTGACGGCCCGCCAGATCGAGGCCGCTCGCGTCGCGATGACGCGGAAGGCCAAGCGGGGTGGCAAGGTCTGGATTCGGGTCTTCCCCGACAAGCCGTTGACCAAGAAGCCGGCGGAAACCCGGATGGGTAAGGGCAAGGGCGCGCCTGAGTACTGGGTTGCCGTCGTCAAGGCGGGTCGGGTCCTCTACGAGATGGACGGTGTGTCCGAGGAGGTGGCCCGCGAGGCCCTTCGCTTGGCCGCCCACAAGCTTCCGATCGCCGTGCGCTTTGTGAAGCGGGAGACCTGGGCATGAACGTTGACGATCTGAGGACCTTGGATGACAAGGGCCTGCTGCTTCGTCAGCAGGATTTGGTTGGGGAGATGACCTCCCTGAAGTTTCAGCAGGCCACCGGTCAGCTGGAAAACACCGCCGCACTGAAGGCGGTTCGTCGTGAGCTTGCGCGGGTCAAGACCATCGTCCGGAAGCGGGAGATGGACAAAGATCTTGCCGCGGGTGGTCTGGCCCAGGTGGTTGGGAAGCTCGCTGCGGATGAGTCAATGTTTGCTGCCTTCCGCAAGCGGATGGGCAACAACGCAGAGAACGGGTAGGCAGAG
>CAZQTQ010000043.1:0-5081 GCA_964596025.1 uncultured Rickettsiales bacterium | reverse complement strand
GGCAGAGATGTCGGTCGAAACGGGAACTGAGGCTGAGACCTCACGTCGCAACCGCCGCACCCTCCAGGGGCGGGTTGTCAGCGACAAGATGAACAAGACAATCGTCGTGAAGGTCACCCGTCAGGTGCGTCACGCGCAGTACGAGAAGTACATTCGGGTTTCCAAGAAGTACCTCGCGCACGACGGCGAGGATCAGTGCGGAATCGGTGACCTCGTGACCATCGTCGAGACGCGGCCCCTAAGCCGTCGTAAGCGGTGGCGCGTGCGCTCCATCGACCGAAAGGCGATTGGGTAGGAACGATGATTCAGGCTGAATCCATGCTGGATGTGGCCGACAACTCCGGGGCCAAGCGCGTTCAGTGCATCAAGGTCCTGGGGGGGTCGAAGCGTAAGTACGCTTCAGTCGGCGACATTATTAAGGTGAGCGTCAAGGAGGCGATCCCCAACTCGAAGGTCAAGAAGGGGACGGTAATGGAAGCCGTCATCGTTCGGACGGCCAAGGAGTTGCGTCGGACCGACGGTTCCTACATCCGTTTCGATAACAACGCAGCGGTGCTGGTCAACGCGCAGCGGGAGCCGATTGGTACCCGCATCTTTGGCCCGGTTGCCCGCGAACTGCGCGCCATGCGATTCATGAAGATCGTGTCTCTGGCGCCGGAGGTGCTGTGATGGCTGGTAAGCGCCGCATTAAGAGCCGCATCCGCATCGGAGACACTGTTGAGGTGATCTCGGGAGCCCATCGGGGAGCAACGGGGACCGTTACCCGCTTCAACCCCGACAAGAACCGCGTGTATGTCGAGGGCGTCAACCTCGTGAAGCGTCACGAGAAGCCCAGGCCTCAGCTGGGCCGGAATGGCGGAATCATCGAGAAGGAGGCGTCGATTCACACCTCCAATGTTGCCGTCGTCGACGGCGACGGGAACAAGACCAAGGTGGGCTACAAGGTTCTCGACAACGGGCAGAAGGTTCGCGTTTCTCGAGCCACGGGCAAGGAGCTTTAGGTTCCGCCTGACACTGGATTTTCAATGCACTGGTTCCGATAGGAACTGACTTCGGTGCGAACAACAGGGCATGACTGGTCGGCGTTTGCGCGACCTGCCCCAGCTCGCAGGAGAGCATCATGGCAACGCAACCTCGGTTGCAGGAACAGTACCGCGGAGAGGTCGTGGCGAAGCTCCGGGAGGAGTTCGGCTACTCCAACCCGATGATGGTGCCCAAGCTCAGCAAGATCGTTCTAAACGTCTCCATTAAAGAGGCGATTCAGAACGTCAAGCTCTTGGAGACGGCAGCGTCCGAGTTGGCCCAAGTCTCCGGGCAGAAGGCAGTCATCCGCCGTGCACGTCGCTCCATCGCAAACTTCAAGCTTCGCGAGGGCATGCCCATCGGAACGTCGGTGACGCTGCGTCGGAACCGGATGTGGGAGTTCATGGACCGACTCGTAAGCCTCGCGATGCCGCGCGTTCGCGACTTCCGCGGCATCTCCCGTAAGGCCTTCGACGGCCGGGGCAACTACTCGCTCGGCTTGCGCGAGCAGATCGTCTTTCCCGAGATCGACTACGACAAGGTCGACCGCATTCGGGGTATGAACATCACCTTTGTCACGACGGCCAAGACCGACGCGGAGGCGCTTTCGCTCCTCTCGCACCTCGGAATGCCGTTCAAGACGAACTAGGACAGGGCAAGAGCTATGGCCAAGAAGAGCAAAATCGCCGCCTGGAAGCGGGGACCGAAGTTCGAGGTTCAGAAGCGCAACCGCTGCAATATCTGCGGCCGCCCCCGGGGCTTCATGCGCAAATTCGAGCTTTGCCGCATTTGTTTTCGTAATTTCGCCCTCGAGGGAAAGGTCCCCGGGGTGATCAAGTCCTCCTGGTAGGGAGGCAGCACCAGACCCAGGTCCCTTGCGGAAACCGGGTCTGAGCGGAGTGAAATCATGGGAATGACCGATCCAATCGCCGACATGCTCAGTCGGATACGGAATGCTCAGCACGCTCGCCACGAGATCGTGACTATTCCGGCGTCCAACATGAAGAAGAGCATCTTGGACATCCTCAAGCACGAGGGGTTCATTGGCGAATACAACGCCGAGACCGACGACAAGCAGGGCCTCTTGAACGTCTACTTGAAGTACGACAAAGAGGAGAAGCCCATCATCCTTGGCATCAAGCGGATCAGCACCCCGGGGTGCCGCCGTTACGTCAAGGCCACTGAGCTTCCGACCGTCCTTGGCGGTCTCGGGGTCGCAATTATGAGTACCAGTAAGGGCGTCATCTCGGACCGAGATGCGGCCAAGCACAACGTTGGAGGGGAAGTCGTCGCCTACGTCTGGTAGGGGATGCTTCTGCGAAAGGAGGACGGCATGTCTCGTGTTGGAAATCGTCCTATTGCGCTCCCCTCTGGGGTCAGCGTGAGTCTCAAGGGCGGGGTGATGGCGGCCAAGGGACCCAAGGGTCTGCTGCAGCGCCCCATTCCCAGCCACGTGGAGCTGGAAATTGATGCCGAAGAGGTGCGCGTGAAGCGCGTGAACGACAGCAAGATCGCCCGTGAGCGGCACGGCTTGTGCCGTGCCCTGCTCCAGAACATGGTGACGGGCGTCAGTGCTGGCTTCCAGAAGGATTTGGAGATTGTCGGTGTGGGCTACAAGGCCGCAGTCCAGGGTAAGAGCCTTCAGCTCAACCTTGGCTACAGTCACCCCATCGACTTCGCCATTCCCGATGGCATTGCCATCTCGGTGAAAAAGAACAAGATCTCCGTTGCCGGAATCGATTGCGAGGTGGTCGGCCAGACCGCAGCGACGATTCGGGGGTTCCGGAAGCCCGATGCTTACAAGGGCAAGGGCGTCCGCTACTCGGACGAGCGGATTCGACTGAAGCCGGGCAAGGCCGGCGCAGCCGCCACTTAGGTAGGAGTCCATCATGGCTAAGACGAACCCGAGAACTGCGGCGCGCACCCGGCGGCGGATCCGCATTCGGAAGCGCGTGACTGGCACGGCGGATCGGCCCCGAATGACCGTCTTCCGTTCCAACAAGCACATCTACGCCCAGTTGGTCGACGACGTGTCAGGCACCACCTTGGCGGCTTCATCGACCCATAAGGTCACCGTCGAGGGCGTGAAGAGCAACCGCAACGCGGCCGCTTCCGTGGGAACGGCGATGGCGGAGGCTGCCAAGAAGGCGGGGGTCAAGACGGTGATTTTTGACCGCAACGGATACAAGTACCACGGCCGCGTCAAAGCGCTGGCCGACGCCGCCCGTGAGGGCGGCCTCAGCTTCTAGGAGTTTCTGATGGCACGCTTTACAGACGGTGAAGTCGAGTTGCTCGATCGAGTCGTCGACATCAACCGGGTGTCCAAGGTCGTCAAGGGCGGCCGTCGCTTCAACTTCTCTGCGCTGGTCGTCGTCGGCGACGCCGAGGGGCGAGTTGGTGTCGGTCTTGGCAAGGCCAAGGAGGTCCCGGAGGCCATCCGTAAGGGTGGTGAACGGGCGAAGGCGGCGATGTTTCGGGTTCCGGTGACCGATGCCGGGACCATCCCGCACGAGATTGTGGGTGTCTTCGGTGCCGGTCGTGTTCTCCTCCGGCCCGCCAGCGAAGGTACCGGTGTCATCGCCGGTGGCGCGGTGCGTGCCGTGCTTGAGTGTGCAGGGGTCCAGAATATCCTCACCAAGTGCATCGGCAGCAACAACCCTCACAACGTCCTCAAGGCGACCCTGAACGCGCTCCAGAACCTGCAGACCCCGGAGGTCTACTTGCGCCGGCGCGGTGCTCCAGAGGTCCAGACCACCACCTAGGACAGAAGGGCTATGACATGTCTCAGCTTGAAGTCACGTTGAAGTACAGCGCCATAGGGCGGCCGAAGGATCAGAAGGCCACCCTCGTGGGCCTAGGCCTGAACAAGCGCCACAAGACCGTGAAGCTGGAGGACAGCCCCTCCATCCGAGGAATGGTCAAGAAGGTAATCCACCTGGTTGAGGTCAAAGAGGTCGACTAGTCCTCGGTTTCACCAGGAATCACTACGTCGAGCAGCGAGTCGCTTGGTCCGAGAGGACAGCTCGACGCCGGGAGGGAACTCTCGGATTCAGGCGGCGGGAGCACAATCATGGATCTGAATTCCTTGAGCCCGATGGAGGGCAGCAAGCGCCCACGCAAGCGGGTCGGTCGGGGCCCGGGGTCGGGCAAAGGCAAGACCTGCGGTCGTGGTCAGAAGGGACAGAAGTCCCGGTCCGGCGCGTCCATCCCTGCAGTCTTCGAGGGCGGCCAGATGCCGCTCGTCCGCCGCCTCCCCAAGCGGGGTTTCCACAACAAGTGGGGCAAGCACATTGCCATCGTGAACGTGGGCGACCTAAACCGCTTTGACGACGGCAGCGTGGTCGACGTCGAGCTTCTCGAACAGTCAGGACTGGTCAAGAAGGTTGGCGACGGCGTGAAGGTCCTCGGAAACGGGGACATCGACCGTGCTCTAACCCTGAAGGTTCACCGCATCTCCAAGTCCGCCCGCGCCAAGATTGAAGGCGCTGGTGGGTCCGTCGAGCTGCTCTAGCTGATTGCGTAGTTCCTGTGCAGCCGCAAGGTTGCGATGGGGACAGGAGAGATTGCGTCCATGGCCGCTGGCTTCTGGCAAATCCCGAAGATCCCGGAGCTCCGAAACCGACTGTTGGTAATGGTCGGTCTTTTGGGCGTCTACCGGTTTGGCGTCTTCATCCCCAACCCGGGGACGGACCGCCAGGCTCTGTCGAGCTTCTTCAACCAAGAGAGCGGCGGAACCCTTTTCGACCTCTACAACATGTTTTCGGGCGGTGCGCTGGAGCAGTTCTCCATCTTTACCCTCGGAATCATGCCCTACATCTCAGCCTCCATCATCATCCAGCTTCTGACGGTGGTCATGCCCCAGTTGGAGCGGCTGAAGAAAGAGGGCGAGGCCGGGCAACAGAAGATCACCCAATACACTCGCTATGGGACGATTGGGATCTCCTTGATTCAGGGGATGGCCATCGCCTACGGCTTGGAGAATATGGCATCGCCGAGCGGGGGCGGTTCGGCCATCGTGACCGAGCCCGGTTGGAGCTTTCGTCTGATGACGGTGCTGA
>CAZQTQ010000042.1:16452-17254 GCA_964596025.1 uncultured Rickettsiales bacterium | reverse complement strand
GGCCTTGCGTCCCTGCCGGAGCCGACCCAGGATCCCGCTCAGCTGCCCTTCGACCTCCGGATGGCGGCCAAAGGCAAAGTAGAGGTGGTCCACGTCCTCGAGCAGGGTCCCTAGTTCCTTGTCCAGCGCTTCGAGCGGGTGCGCGCGGTCCGCTCCGTAGCGGTCACGAGCTCCTTCGACTCCGGTTCGGATGCCTGTCCAGACCTCCTTGGCCGGATCCTTTGGCAGAACAAAGAGCACATAGAGGTGCTCACCACCCACCTTTCGGAGGAGACCCCAAGCCTGCGGCTCGTCGAGGCCGCTCAGGTAATAGAAGTCGGAGTCCGGGCGGAAGGGGAAGTGGGTATCGCGGCTCCTGACTCGCTCGGGATTGGTGGGAAGCAAGACTGCCGAGTCTTCCGGCAAGGCCTCAAAGACAGCGGCCCGGCGGCAGGCGAAGGACTCGGTGGGCAGCTTCAGCATGAAGGCTCCTGGCAGGCGGGTGCTCAGGCCCGCACCTCATCTTTGGATCGGTACCGGTATTCGCCAAAGAAGTCGAGTAGAGCGAGCTCTGTTCCGGTATCCGCCGACTCGACCTCCTCGAAGAAGGACTCGAGCTCAACCCGCTTCAGGACGTGGGCCGGGCAAGCGTAGGGCAGAAAGAAGTTGTCCCAGTGGCAGGGCAAGACGACCTTGGGCCGCAGGGTGCGCAGGATGCGGGAGGTGAAGTTCGGCGAACCCTGTCGTCCGACAATACAGAGCAGCAGCACGTCGCAGTCAATTCCCGCCAGCGCCGCTTCGACGAAGTCGGCCGAGCCCAGGT
>CAZQTQ010000042.1:7697-16442 GCA_964596025.1 uncultured Rickettsiales bacterium | reverse complement strand
GAAGAAGCGGACGCCACAGGCCTCGAAGTAGAGGCCAAAGGAAGCCCCTACCCGGTAATGGGTGAGGCGCAGCGGCTTGGTTCGCTGGGGGATGTGGCCTGGAAAGGGAATGCGTCCGGCGAACACCTTGCCGTGCACCGATCGCAGGACTCGCACTTTGAACGGCCCCTGCTCCACCTCGTCGTCGGGGGCTACGTGGCAAAGCAAGTCTTCGGCGACGCCCGAGAGCCTTGCAAGGTGGAGGGCCGATTCCGAGCCGACCACACGAGCGCCCGTGGACTTGCAGATGGCGCCGATGTCCATGGCGTGGTCGTGGTGGGAGTGGCCCGCGAGGATGAGATCGGCGCGCTCCACCCGCTCCCGGACCGCGCCCACGTCGGGGACGAGTGGGTGGAAGACGGTGTCCCAGAGAGTGGGTCGGCTGATGAAGGGGTCGAGGAGTACCCGCTGGCCCTGAGCCTCGACCTCGAAGCCAGCCGCACCCAGCCACCGGAAGCAGACCTCGTCCTCCCCCGGAGCGCCGAGCCCCGGGGGAGGACGGTAGAACAGGTCCTGAGGTACTTCTCGAGAGAGCCGTCGGTGGATCCAGGGGACGCGGGGCATGGAAGGACTCCGGTTGGGATCCTAACCGAGCCCAGCGGCCCCTGGCGATGGCTGTCGTCGAGCTGGCTTAGGCTTCGGCGGGAACCGCGGTCTCTACCGAGGCAGCGAGTTCGATGCGCAGGGCTACCGCTCGGAGCAAGGTCTTGCGGGCCTTGTTGGACTCCTCATAGGTCTGAACCGTCCGCAGCGCTCCGAGGTCGAGACCCTCGAGCTTGGCGGTGGCAGTCTTGACGTTGAGCGAGTCGAAGTCCTTGATCGGCAGGGTGGCGTGGTGGCCAGCGCGCAGGGCGACGAGCGCCTCGCTCAGGGCCTCCTCGCCGCGCTTGAGGAAGGCTGCTCGGTCGCCCAGGGGCCCCTGAGCCCGGTGCAAGAGATCGCGGGCCGTCTCCAGCACGGTCGCTTCGGCCTGTGCTAGTGCTGAGCGGCCGTTCTCCAGGGCCTCCTCGCCCTTCGAACGGAGCTGCGTCCGGCGGTCCTTGAGCGCCTGCTTCTGCGACTCCAAGCCCTCACTCAGGCTCTTCGTCCGGCTCTGGAGCTCGTCCGAAATCTCCTGCTTCTTGGCAGTTAAGTCGTTGTTCAGAGTCTTTTGACGTTCCTGAAGGTCTTCCAAACGGGGCTTGCCCCATTCAGAGACTCGGGTCTTCGTCTGTTCAATTCGATCCATCCAGTTGGGCTGCATTTTGGCCTCCTTGTACATTCCACTGTCGGGCACTGAAGCTGAGTAGCCCCAGTGAATGAGCATTCAGTCACGAGCCGAACTGTAAGTCGAACCGAGGTGTCGTCAAGAAGAAATCTCCAGAAAGTTCAGGAGCGTCGCTTGCGCGCGACCTGCCAGCACAGCCCGCCGAGGGCCAGTCCCAGGGGGACACCGACAAACCAGAACCCCACTACCCAGTCCACAAAGAGACTGCTGAGGCCGATGTCAATGAGATCCCCGGGCCGAATGGGAGCGGCCACCCCGTGGAGGACGAGGTGGCCGGCCTGGATCCCGAGGAAGGCAAGTACGGGCGCAAAGATTGGCAGGGACACGTTGGTCGCGGCCCACACGGCGAGCTTGTTCAGCCGAAAGGCGAGTGAGAGCACCACCGCGAGGGCGACGTGAAAGCCGAAGAACGGAGAGCAGCCAATGAGGACGCCGACAAAGACGGCGATGCCGAGCCGAAAGGGTTCTGTGTGCTCCCGCATCAGGCGCCACCAGAGACGGTGGGCAAAGCTGCGCATTCCCAACAGGTCCCACCTCAGCTCGGGAGCCGGGGCCTCGGCAATGGCCTGACGGAAGTCCTGGGCCTCCTGGCGCAGGTTGTCGATGAGTCGGAAGGGCAGCGATCGGGCGGGTGCGTTCATGGACGGCTGTCGGAAGGATAGCGCCCCGAGGCCCAGGTCTCGCGCAGCGCATCCGTTACTCCACCCGCCTCGATGAGTTCGCCGTAGGCGGTATACGAGGGGCGAGGACTTCGTGGGAAGCTGGGGTCTTCGAAGTCGACGTGAACCAAGCCGAAGCGCTTGTCGAAACCGTGGGCCCACTCGAAATTGTCGGTGAGGCTCCAGTGGAAGTAGCCCCGAACATCTACCCCCCGCCCGACCGCAGCCTCGACTTGCTCGACGTGCTCCATCAAGAACTTCGGGCGGTGGCTGTCGTCGGAGTCTCCGATGCCGTTTTCGGTGATGTAGATGGGTAAGCCGTAGGCGCCAAAGTCGTCGAGGATTTCCCCAAAACCCTCGGCCTCGATCGCAAAGCCTAGGCTGGAGTGGGGAAGGCTGGGGTTGTAGTCCTCGACCTCGAACATCGGGACCCCGCCGATGGACGAGCCCTCGATGCCGGAGACCACCACCGGTCCGTAGTAGTTGATGCCCATCCAATCGAGGGAGTCTTGGAGCTCGGCGTAGTGCCCTTCGTCGATGGGTAGGTCGTCGTCTTCGGTCACGCTCGTGCTGAAGGCGCCGTCGAAGTCTAGGTCCAGGTTGCCTGCGGTCAGGGCAGTGGACATCGCGTGGTTGTAGATCCAGTCGAGCCGTTCCGCACCCCCTATGTCGACGGGGTTCGTGGGATCGAGCGGTCGGACGACGTTGTTGCTCGCGGCCTGCCCGCAGAGAGCCCCCTTGCCGTCGCCGTCCGCGTCGTCCAGATCGAGCTCACGCAGGGTGGCGCAGGCGGCGGCGTGAGCGAAGGCCAGGTTGGCAAAAGCGAAGCGGGCCGCGTCGAGGTCGGGGAGGCTGCGCCCAGGGGGGAAGGCGCCTGCGCCGCAGTCGCCCAAGAGATATCCCCCGCCCATCACCGAGAAGGGCTCGTTGAGGATCGAGTACAGGTCGGCGTAGGGGGCGACAGCGGGAGCCACGTGGCGGACGAACTCTTCGAACTCCACCGCAAAGCGGCCTTGGGGGCCCGCGGGTTCGGTCAGGGCGTCGATCGGATCGTCTTCGCGGCCGTCCTGGATGAAGGTCGGAGTTACCCAGTGGAAGAAGGTGACCATCGGGTTCAGCCCGTGGTCGCGTGCGGACTGGAGTACTTCGACGTAGTGCGTGATAGCAGCCTCGTTCCATTGATCGTCGGTGGGCTCGACCCGGGCCCAGTCGATGGTGAGGCGGTACGCGTTGGTTCCGATTGCCTGCGCAAGTCCAAAGTCGTCGGCGTAGCGGGTGTAGAAGCCGGAACCCGAGGGGTTGGTTTGCCCTCCTGCGACGCAGCCGCGCTCGGTCCACTCCGTCCAGTTGGAGCGGACAGGGAAGGCGTCGTTGGGGTCGGGATCGTAGTCGCCCTCGACCTGCCAGGCCGCGCTGGCCGTGCCCCACAGGAAGTCTTCGGGCAGGGCCGCACCGGCCGGCGGCTCCTCCTCATTGCAGCCGAGCAGGAGGGCAGGCGCTGATGCAACGGTGAGTACCAAGGTCAGAAAACGGACGGGAGCCAGAGCGGGATGGAAGAGCGGCATGGAGCCTCTCTGCCAGATGCAGCAGGCCTTTGCAACGATTTCTCGGTTGGGTTCGGGCGCTCGAGCGCTCGGGGGCGCGCACTGTGGCAGAGTGGCCGCCCCCCCCGCACGAGAGAGGATTGACCCATGGGTTACGTCCACGCCGGAAAGATCACTGCCCAGGCCCTCAAGAACGAGGGGGTTTCCCACCTGTTCACGCTCTGCGGTGGCCACATCCAGTCCATTTACGACGGTTGTCTCGACCTTGGGATCCGGGTGGTGGACTTTCGCCACGAGCAGGCGGCAGCCCACGCGGCGGAAGGCTGGGCCCGAGCGACCGGCGAGGTGGGAGTTGCCGCTGTGACGGCGGGGCCGGGAGTCACAGATGCCGTCACCGCGGTGGCCAACGCGCAGCGAAGCGGCGTTCCAATGGTGCTGATCGGTGGTCAGGGGCCGGCCGTTCTGAAAGAGATGGGCTCCCTCCAGGAGATGGACCACGTCGGTCTTCTGCGTACGATCACGAAGTGGAGCGCGACGGTGCCGGAGTCTCGACGCATTCCCGACTACCTCAGCATTGCGTTTCGCAAAGCGCAGACCGGCGTACCGGGCCCCGTCTTCCTGGAGATGCCGCTCGACATCCTCATGGACTTTGTCGACGAGGACACCGTCATTTACCCCGAGAAGTACCGAAGCAATGCGGCGCTTGGCGGAGATCCTGCGGCCGTCACGGCGGCTGCGGACCTCTTGGCCGGTGCCGAGCGGCCGGTTGCCATCGTGGGCTCCCAGCTCTGGTGGTCGAAGTACAAAGACTCCTTTTCCGCCTGGCGGCAGGCCTTTGCTGTGCCCTGCTTTGTCAACGGCATGGCCCGAGGCTCCCTTCCGGTAGACGACTCCTGCGCCTTCAAGCTCTGCCGATCGAAGGCCCTGGCCGAAGCAGACGTCGTCATTGTTTTCGGGACGCCCCTGGACTTCCGCATCGGCTACGGCCGCTCGCCCAAGGTCGCCGACGATGTTCGCTTCATTCAGGTCGACCTCGATCCCCAGGAACTGGGCCGCAACCGCGCCTGCGAAGTCGGGGTCGTGGGGGACACGGGCTTGGTCATGCTGCAGATGGTGGCCCACCAGAAGGAAGGGGGCCGGCCTCTCGCAGATCGGGCGCTCTGGATGGAGCAGCTTCAGGGGTGGGAGGCGAAGAAACGGGATGCCATCGAGGCCGAATCGCGGAGCGACGCCAGCCCGGTGAATCCGCTCCGCCTGTGCGCCGAGCTGGCGGCCGTACTAGACGACCGTGCCGTGGTCGTGGGGGACGGTGGCGACATCGTGGGAACGGGCGCCAAGATCCTCAACGCCGGTGCAATGGGACAGTGGATGGATCCGGGGCCTCTGGGCACCCTGGGAGTCGGCCCTTCCTTCGCGATTGCCGCCAAGCTTGCCAATCCCGATCGCGACGTAGTCATCCTCTACGGTGACGGCTCTTTCGGCCTCAACGGCATGGAGTTCGAGGCGGCAGCGCGTCAGAAGATCGGCATCGTTGGGGTCATCGGAAACGATGCGGCCTGGATGCAAATTCTCCGTGGCCAGAAAGCCATTTACGGGCAGGAGCGGATTGTGGCTACCGCCCTGAACTACACCCGGTACGAGAAGATGGTCGAGGCCTTGGGCGGCAGGGGCTACTGGGTCGAGGACCCGGCCGAGCTTGCGACCACCCTGCAGGAGGCCCTGCGCGTCGCGCGGGAGGAGCAGATCCCGACCTTGGTCAACGTCAAGATCGGCGGAAGCGACTTCCGCAAGGACGCGATTTCGGTCTAGCTAGTACGACGAGTTGGCGACGTTGTTGCCCACGATGACGAGAAATTCAGCTCGCCGATTGGGGGCCTCTGTGTTGCGGTCACCCTCACCAATCAGGGGCCGCTCTTCCCCGTAGGAGATCGCCCTCAGCTGTGCCATGGGCACGCCATAGGTGGTGAGGTAGGTACGAACCGCCTCAGCCCGTCGCTGGCCGAGTGCGAGGTTGTAGACGTCGCTGCCCCAGTGATCGGCGTGGCCCTCGACCTGGATGCTGACGTCAAAGTGGGCGAGGAGGATTTCGGCGTTGGCGGCCAAGACCTTGCGGGAGTCCTCGTCGAGCTCAGCGCTGTCGTACTGGAAGAGCACACGGTTGAAGTTGGCGTGCAAGGTGGCGAGCTCTTCCTCGGTGATGGGAGTGGACGGCCGTTGCATTCCATCGGTCGCGGCGTGCTCTGTCTCCGTGGCGGAGGAGCCGCTGGTGGCCAGGCCCTTGGCCTTTGGACCCTGACAGCCCGAGGTGAGAATTCCAGCAATCAAGAGTGCCAACGCGGTTCCAAGACCCACAAAAACCTTCATCACAACCTCCGAATCAACCAACACCACAACAGGGACGTCTCTTCCCGTCCCTCACGATTGTGGAGCATGCATCCGATCGGGGCAAGGGGAAGATGGAAAAATACGCCAGTATCGGCGCAAAGTCCCCGAGAATGCTTCTATTCAGGCGCTTGCGAGCTCGAAATAGCTACCGATCATGCCGACCATCGCTTGCCTAACAGTCCGATCAGTCGCACCGTTAGCGAGAGGCGTTCGAGTAGCCCGGCTGTGATCGATGCGAGTACAGTTTTCCCCATGGCCAGGGCGGTGGGGTTCAGGGGGAACCACCAGACCTCCTTGGCCTTGCTCTTGTCGAGGACGACCAACTGGGGCCGGGTAAGGAACTTCATCGCCAGGTGGGATCCAGTCACGCCCGATCCGCTCGCCTTGGTGCCGACCCAAGGGGCGTTCGGCAAGGAGCCAGTGAAGGCGTGGTTGTTGACCAGTGCCATGCCCACATCGCAGCGGCGGGCGATCGCTTCGGCTCGGCCCAGGTCCTTGCCCCAGACCGACGCGCTGAGTCCGAAGGGAGAGCGGTTTACCTCGTCGACCGCCTCGTAGACCGAGGCCACCCGGACGAGGGGGAGGACGGGGCCGAAGGTCTCATCGGTCACGAGCGCTGCTGCCGCGGGGACCGAGTCGACCAGGGTGGGCTGAAATCCCCAGCCCTCGCCAGTGGGCTGTCCCCCACAGATCACCCGAGCGCCCCCTCTGACCGCTTCGTCGAGCTGCCTCTGGACGGTGTCGAACTGGACTTGGGTGCACAGCGGTCCGACTTCGGCGCAGTCGGCGTCGCCCCCGGTGCGCAGCGCTTCGGTTTCCTTGCGCAGCAGATCAACGAAGGCCTCGTATACGACGTCTTCGACGTATACGCGCTCGATTGCGGCGCAGTTCTGCCCGGTGTTGTGGAAGGCTCCCCAGGCCACGCCAGCCGCGGTGCGCTCCAGGTTGGCGTCGGCGCAGACAATGGCCGCGTCCTTGCCGCCCAGCTCGACCGAAACCGGGGTCAGGTGCTCGGCGGCTGCCCTCGATACGGCCCGGCCGGTCGCGACCGAGCCAGTGAAGACGATGGCATCGACCTTGGGTGAGGAAGACAGCGCCGCTCCGAGCTCGCCCCCGCCGGGAAGGAACTGCAAGAGTCCCCGCGGAAGCAGTCCCTCGAAGAGTCCCACCAGCGCGCCGGCCACTTGGAGGGAGTGCTCAGAGGGCTTGAAGAGCACCCCATTGCCGGCGAGCAGGGCGGGCACGAGGGTCCGCATGGGGAGGGCCAGGGGGTAGTTCCAGGGGGTAATCAGGGCGAGTACGCCGCGTGGCCGGTGTTCGATGTGGGCCTTCTTGCCGGGGTAGCTCAACGGGTCCATGGCAACGGCCTCGGGCTGCAGCCACTTGCCGTCCAGCTTCAAGTGGGTCTTGAGGACCTCGGCTGCTCCCAGCACTTCGGAGAACATCGCCTCTGCCGTCGACTTGCCATGCTCGTCGTGAATGCACCGGGACAGGACGTCGCCTTGCTGCACCAGGCGGTCCAGTACCCGCTTCAGCACTCGCTTGCGGTGGGCGAAGCCTTTGGCCTCCCAGGCGCGCTGCGCCTCCCGGCACTCCGCTGCGGCCGCGGCCAGCTGGCCGGTCGGGAAGACCTCGTGGGTGGCCAGTACCTCCCAGCTGCGGGGGTTGATGGAACGAATGCGACCGTCGTCAGTCATCGGGGCGGGTGCGGGCATGGTGTTTCCTTGGGTGCGGGCGCGGCAGTGCACTGCGGACCTTGGCCGATGGGTTGAAAAAATGAATCCTCATTCATTCCTTCATTTCAGCGTGCTGCGCTGTTGGAAGCTCAAGCCGTCAGCTGGACCCCCAGCCGCTCGCTCAGCATCAGGGCCAGCGACATGATGGTGATCTGCGGATTGACGCCTAGGACCTCAGGGAACAACGAGGCATCCATCACGTAGAGGCCCGGATGGCCGTGGAGTTGGCCGTCCAGCCCCACCGCGGCCTGTTCCCCATCTGCCCCCATGCGGGCCGTCCCGTGGGGATGACTGGAATAGACCGCCATCAGCTGTTTGATTCGAATTGTCTCCGGGTCCAGCCAGCGGTCGACCTCTTTCATCGTGGACAAGAGGGGGATGTCGTACATGCTGCAGGCCAGATCCTTGCCCCCGGCAGCGATCAGTATCTCGCAGACGCGCCGCTCGAGCCGAACCAGGCGCTGCTTGTCTTCGTCGTTGACGTCGTAGCGAACGATGGCCCGCCCGGGCTCGCGGTGGGGGCGCACCGACCCCTCGCTGGTGTCGGCGATCGTTCCTCCCAGGGCCACGACGCGATCGAAGTCCAAGATGCGCTCGGTCCCCTCGTGCCCGAATGGGAAGCTCATGAAGTAGAACTCCGGCGTCGCCCAAAAGCTCTCGAGGATCATCGCGTCGGACTTCAGAAACTCGTCGCAGTAGAAGCCCTGGGGGATTCCCCGCCAGCCTTCGATCAGTTCGTCCGCCATTCCCATGGCCCCGGTACCCGGATGGACGTGGAGGTGCTCGCCGACGTGGGCGTTGCCCAGACCGTTCCGTCGCAGGAAGACGGGCGTCTGGATCGCTCCACAGGCCAAGACGACGGCTTTCGACCGGACTTCGATCTCGCCGCGCACCGTCTCATCGGCCCGATTGAGCAAGGAGGCTCTGACCCCCACCACCCGATCGCCCTCCAGGATCGCGCTCTCCCCTCGGGCCAAGGGAAGGATCCGGGCCCCCGCATCGGCCGCTTGGGGCAAGAAGTTCTTGGCCACTGAGAGCTTGGCGCCGCTGGGACAGCCGGTGTGGCAGGCGCCGCAGCCGATGCAGTTCGGCGCGTTGCGGGGCATGGGTCCTCC
>CAZQTQ010000042.1:0-7687 GCA_964596025.1 uncultured Rickettsiales bacterium | reverse complement strand
ATGCAGAAGTGGTTGTTCTTTCCCAGAGCTGTGGCCTTGCTTGCCTGGACCTGGATGATGGACTCGGTGGTCTCGATGTAGGGCAGGAAGTCGGCGAATCCAAAGTCGAACTGGGCGCTCTTGCTCCAGGACTCGAAGGTCCATTCAGGGATGCGAAAGCTGATGCCAGAGTTGACCAGCGTAGAGCCACCCACGCATTTTCCGCCGGCCACCGGGATGAAGAGGTTCCCCTTCATGATGCGCTGGCCATCGTCCTCGTAGAGCTGGCGGGAGGCGACGCCGAAGTCTTGGGAGAAGTCCTTCTCCTGGTAGTAGTCGCCCGTCTCGAGGCAGAGGACGTCCAGCCCCATGCGGCTCAGCTGCCAGGTCGCAGCCGCTCCGCCGGCGCCTGATCCCAGTACTACGACGTCACAGCGCATTGTTCCGCTGTCTACGGTGGTTGGGTCGAGGATCACGCCCACTCCGCCCGCGGCTCAGCGTCGGCAGGGGTCACGCAAGTCCGTACGATTCCTAGGCGTTTCTGGACCCCGGGGTAGGCGAAGTAGCCTACGCCCAGCGAGGTCTTCAGCGCGGTCGACAGCATGCGCCGGGAGTAGACCCTGGCCGTCTCCCAGCGGTGGAGGTAGCGCTCGCGGGCGGCTTGCGGAAGCTCAGTGAAGCGGCGCACACGCAGGCCGAAGGCCAAAGTTCCGTGCTCGAAGACCAAGAGCATGCCCCGGAAGTCAGTCGCCCGGTCGGGCTGAAGCCCGTGCATCCACCGGTCCACGTACTCGGGGACCCGGGCTTCGGTTCCGGAGAGTCCGATGGGATTGCCCGGAGGGAAGAGTGCGTCGGCCAGAGCGGCGACGATCGCGTACTCGCGCCGCTCCAGCTCCTTGAGGGGGCAGGCCGGCTCGGGATCGGGGTACCGCTGGCCGTGGCCGAAGGTGATGACGGCGCCGGTTCCCACAAGACCAGCCGCCACGACCCCCCTCTTCAGTAGGGTCCGGCGGCTAAGGGGGATGCGAGCTTTGGGGCGTTGGGGAGCCACAGAATTGGTTCAACCATTTATCAGAGGGTCCGGCAATGCTCAAGCCCCGGCTGGCATTGCCCCGGCCGCTACTCGTAGAATCCGGCCCGTGTCGGATGCTCACCCCCTACTGTCGCGCGTAGATTGGCCGGCGGCCTGCGAGGAAGCTACCGAGCTGTTCCGCGACCTCCTACGAATTGACACCACCAACTCGCCCGAGCACCCCGGCAACGAGATCGAGGCAGTGCGGTATCTCGAGAAGCTCTTTGCCAAAGAGGGCATCGAGTCGCAGGTGTTCGAATCGGCTCCCGGTCGCGGGAACATGGTCGTCCGCCTGACGGGCGACGGATCTGGGGGAGAGCCCATCCTCCTCTCCGCTCACCTCGACGTGGTGCCAGCGGACCCACGCCACTGGGACCACCCCCCCTTCGCCGCTGAGATCCACGACGGCTTCATCTACGGCCGTGGCGCCATCGACATGAAGAACATGGCGGCGATGGAGGTCATGGCCTTGCTGCTCCTCAAGCGGCACGGAGCCGCTCTCAAGCGGGACCTGATCTTCGCCGGAGTGGCCGATGAAGAAGCAGGCTGCACCTACGGCTCCCTGTGGTTGGCTAAGGAGCACCCCGAGCTCATTCGGGGCGAGTACGCCATCTCGGAGATCGGCGGCTTTACCCTCCACACAGGCGGCAAGCGCTTCTACCCAGTGCAGATCGCCGAGAAGGGACTGTGCTGGCTCACCGTTCGTGCCGAGGGGACCCCAGGCCACGGTTCGCTGCCGAACAAGGACAACCCCATCCCCAAGATCGCCCGGGCCGCGGCCCTCTTGGGTCTCGAGCGGCTTCCCCACCACCGAACGGAGGTTGTCGACCGTTTTATCGGGGACCTGGCGTCCAACGTGGGCTTCCCCGATTCGGTGATTCTCAAGCAGCTGCTCCGACCCTCGGTGGCAGGCTTGGTCCTAGACCACATCTTTCCCGACCCCGACCTCGCCTCTTCGTTTGACGCAATGCTGCACAACACCGCCAACCCGACGATCCTCCAAGCTGGCCTCAAGGTAAACCAGGTCCCGGGCGAGGCCGCGCTCCAGGTCGACGGGCGCCTTCTGCCGGGTCAGTGCGGGGCGGACTTGGTGCGGGAGATCGTGGAGCTGATCGGACCGGGCTACACCATTGAAATTGATCGCGAGCTGCCGGCGGTGGAAGGGGACCCGACGGATCCCATGGGGGCCTTGGTCCGTGAGGTTCTTGGGCGCCACGATCCCGAGGGAATCGTCATCCCGACGATGATTCCCGGTTTCACCGACGCGAAGGCCTATGACCAGCTGGGCATGAAGTGTTGGGGTTTCTCGCCGGTCCGACTCCCGCCCGAGGCGAAGTTTGCCCAGATGTTCCATGGGCACAACGAGCGGATCCCCGTCGACGGCTTTCACTTTGGGGTCAAGGCGCTGTTCGACCTGGTGACGCGTCTGGTGGCTGCCTAAGGGCTGCTGTTGTCGTCTCCGGTGCTGTCGTCGTCTCCGGTGCTGTCGTCGTCTCCGGTGCTGTCGTCGTCTCCGGCGCTGTCGCCTTCTTCCTCCACCCCTGCCACCGCCTCCGGCTGTCCCCGGAAGGCCTCTTCGTACTGATCGACAAGCAGGCTCATCCCCAGTCCTGCGAGCAGAAGGCCGAACAGCGCCCCTGCGGGGCGGAGCCAGGGAGGGCTGGGGTCTGGACCTTCCAGCAAGGAGTCGGGCGGTTGGATGGGAGTTCCCACGGACCTGAGCCTATCCTCTTGCCTCTCACTACGCGACGACTCGCAGAGCCTCCGTGCTATCCTCCCGCCCCCCCAAGACCGGCGCACTGCGATGCTTTTTTCTGGTGACTGGGTGGGGGTGGAGCGCCGCATGCGCCTTGGCCGGGTACAGAGCCCCTTAGGTCCCCGTTTGGCCCAAATCTCGGACGACTGCCGGCTGGCACTGCCGCCCGGAGGAGCGCAGCTGCCCGGAGTGGATGTGCCGCCCCTCGAGGACGAACTTGCCCTGCACGCCGGCCTGCTGCTCGTCCCCCTTCGCCCAGGAAAGATCGTGGCGGTAGGCCGCAACTACCCGTCGCACGCCGAGGAGCTTGGCAACTCCGTGCCCAGTCGGCCCTTGATCTTCCTCAAGGCTCCGTCTTCGGTTGTCGGACCTGGAGAGCCCATCGTTCTTCCACCCGACTCGCGGCAGGTGGAGCACGAGGCGGAGCTGGGCATCGTCATAGGCGCTCGCTGTCGGCATGTCGCTCGGAGCGACTTCTCGCGGGTCGTCGCGGGCTATGTGGCCGTTAACGATGTGACGGCCCGCGATCTCCAGAAGAAGGACGGCCAGTTCGCGCGGGCCAAGGGCTTCGACAGCTTCTGCCCTCTGGGGCCTTGGCTGGAGACCGATCTGGATCCCTCTGCGCTGCGGATTCGCTGCCGGGTCAACGGAGAGCTTCGCCAGGACGGAAGTACCGAAGACATGGCCTTTCCGCCCGATCTCCTGATCGCCGCCATCTCTCGCGTCATGACCCTCCATCCCGGCGACGTGCTGTGCACCGGCACTCCGGCTGGGGTGGGTCCTCTGTCCTCGGGTGACGTGGTCGAGGTGGACATCCGAGGCTTGGGGGTCTTGGAGAATCCAGTGGTGGCCGAAGAGGGTGTTCCCTTCCAGGAGCCGCCTATCTCCGAGGCTCCCTGAAGCACTCCTCTCAGAAGGCGAAGAAGAAGCCCAACTCCAGCCGCAGGCGAATATCGAGCAGCGCTACCGGCTCCGTGTTGCCGGGCTCGGGCGGCAACTCAGTGCGGGCGACGCCGAGCCCGAGATCGAGGTCGATGCCACCTCTCCTCCCGAGAAGGACCCCCACCGTCCCCACCGCGGCGCCCCCGACGTCCGCCGCGAAAGCCAGCTGGCAGCTGGTGTAGTCGGAGCATTGCTCGGCGACGGTGACGAGTAGGTCTCCCCCCCCGCCTACGAAGAAGGCACGAGGGAGATCGACGAGGACGCGGAGGCCCACCTGGATCGGAATGGCGAAGGCCACGCTTCGGTTGGGGTCGTTGTCGGCGGGAGTGAGCGAGAGGCCGGCGCCCAGCTGCAGCCACAGGGGACCACCGAGCCGAACGCGGGGGGTTATGGCGATCCCGCCCCAGGTCGTTGCGTGGATTCGACGCAATCCGAGCCCGGTGCGGAAGTGAAAGCGCCCGGAACGGGCTGGGGCCGCACTCTTGGGCGTTGAGTCTTCGGCCAGGAGTTCTTCCGCCGGGGGAACAAAGGCCTCCCCAAGTCGGCCGCCTACTAAGACCAGGCCTTCCCCCGCGTCGAGCGTTCGGTTCAGCTCCCCCTGGACGACGTGGACTCTCCCCTCTCGGGACACGACTGAGCCATCGCCGCCCACTGTGCAGCGCAGCTCCGCCCGTCCCGGTCCGAGCGTGACCAGAACCTCCCCTACTTCCACGTGGTGTTCCGTTTTGGTGTCGACCAGGAGGTGGCCGACGCGCAGGACTGTGGCCTCGTCCAGCCGGAGCTGACCGCCGGGACGGAGATGGAGGCTGAGGCCCCGCGCGACGTCCTCGACCGTGACGCTCCCTTTGGCGGTGCGGATGGCGTCGTGTGCCAGCAGTTCGACGGTGGGCTCGAGCGGCAGTTCCACCCCCTCGCGTACAAAGGTGACCTCCCGACTGGCGCGCTTCACCGCGACCCCCAAGCCGCCCACGTGGTCTTGAAGGGCTACGACCCCATAGCGTGGGGTTGTGTCCTCCTCAGCTTCAGCCGAGCTGGGGCCGAGGAGGAGCAAGGTACAGAGCAGGCAGAGTCCAAACCAAGGATGCATCGCCTACTCCACGACGAAGGGGAGAGAGGTCAGGACTTCGCCGTCTTCGTCGACGACCTCGACCCGCCACGGACCGCGGCCGTATACGGGAATGTGCGACCAGGTACGCCAGCGCTCGGCCTTGATGTGGAGCTCGACGCTGGCCTTACGCTCGTTGCCGGCGTACCAGTTGTGGCGGATGGTTCGGCGAAAGCCCTTCGGGTTGCCCAGCACGGTGTGGCAGTAGACCTCCTGGCCCTCAGGGAAGCGCTCTGCAACGCCTTTGGGTTCGCGGTCTGCGATCTCGGCGGCGACCGCGGCGCGGAGGATGCGCAGCGGCCCAAGGGGTGCTGTGGTCGAGTCGTCCTTGATGGCCCGATCAGCCCATTGGGTTGCTCCCCCATCGGCCCGGGATGCCGTTGGCGGCGATACCGGGGCTTCCTCTCGGGACTCGGCGACTGGTGTCTCAGTGCTGTGTTCGGGGGGGGAGGCTGGCGCTTGCGCCTCGACGATACGTTGCACTGCGCCGGGGCGCAGCCGCGTCTTGCCCTCTTGGTCCGGGAGTTCTTCTTGGGGGAAATCTGCGAGCCAGCGATTGGCTTCTTCGCCCGTCACCGGCGGTGGCGTCCTCGGCTCCGTCTCCAGAAGGGGAGACTCTTGCGGGGAGTCGGCCTCGACTCCGCCACAGGACGTCAGCCCCAGCGCAAGGCCGAGAGCGAGGGCGATGGCGAGCGAAGGGCAGGGCGGTGTTGGGGTACGGTCCATGGGCGCTTGGGGGTGGGGTCGGCGGGATTGTAACGTTTCAGAGGCGTCTTGCAGGAAGGGGGAGCCCTGCGGTTGACCGTCTCGGGTTGGGGGCTAGCTTGCGGCGGCTTGCCGCCCGCAGACTGCGGGTCGCAATCGTGGGAGCGAAGCCGATGGACTTTGACGTTTTCGGTCTTGGAAATGCGCTGGTTGACGCCTTGGTGGTTACCGAAGATGGCCCCTTGGTTCAGAGGCATGGCTTGCGGCGGGGGACCATGCACCTGGTCAACGACGAGCGATGGCAGGCGGTCTACGGTGAAGTCCCCAAAGAGAACGTGGAGCTCCACCCGGGCGGCTCTTCGGCCAATTCGATCTGTACCGTGGGCTTGCTCGGGGGCCGGGCGACGTTTTGCGGCTTGGTGGGTGACGACGGGCTTGGCAAGCGCTACGGAGAGCGGCTCGAAGGCGTGTTGGGGCGGCACTTTCTCCGCACCCGCGAGGCCGGGCCGACCGGCAAGTGCCTGAGCCTGGTCTCGCCCGATGACGCCGAGCGTACGATGCTGACCGATCTGGGCAGCGCCATGGAGCTCCTCCCCAGTGAGGTTCCCTTGGAGGCCGTAGGACGCTCGAAGTGGCTCCACCTCACCGGCTACCTCTTCACCGGGGGAAGCATGGGGGATGCGGCCCGCGCCGCCCTAGACCACGCTGTGGCCTCGGGTACGAAGATCTCTTTTGATGTAGCCGATGCCTTTGTCATTCAGCACTTCCGTGACGATGTAGAGGAGGTGGTGAAGAAATACGCCGATGTCGTCTTCATGAACGAGGAGGAGGCTCGGCTGCTTGCGGGAGACGATGCGGCCGAGGCGGTGCACTCCGTGGGTCGCTGGGTGGACATCGCGGTGGTGAAGCTCGGGGCCCGCGGAAGCCTCATCAAGAGGGGCGAGGCCATCATTCCGATTGAGGCCATCTCGGTCGAAGCGGTGGATACGACCGGTGCCGGTGATGCCTACGCCGGCGGCTTCCTCTACGGGCTCACCCAGGGTTGGGATCTGGAAGCCTGCGGCCGGCTCGCCTCGTCGGTGGCTGCGCTTACCGTCTCTCAGCTTGGCGGCGTGGTCCGCGACAAGGCCTTGTTGAAGGCGCAGGTCGAGGCGCTCTAGGAAGCGGCCCAGAACGAACAACGACCAACCCCGAGGGGTCAGCCGTTGTGCGATTTCGGGTGGGCCCGGAGGCCCATCCTGCGATCAGCTTGAGCTTAGCTGCTCGAGTCGTCGTCGTCGCCGGCGGCGCCGGAGTCGTCGTCGTCACCCGTGGTGGTGCCCGTGCAGGCAACAACGCTGGCGGTGAACATCAGGCCGAGCAAGATAGCAAGCAACTTCTTCATGACACATTCTCCTTGCGCAAGCGGAGTGAATCTCCATGGCGCCTCATTCGCAACGACCGTGCCAGTTCTTCGCCGGCCGGGCGGTAAACTCGTTAAATCGAGACCATGGCATCGATTGCCCAGGAAGAGCCCAGATCGCGCCGGGCACAAATGTGCCCGGACTTCTGCGATTTGGCGACCTATCACGACTCCTGTGTCGTGGTCGCCGGGGCCATTGGGACGCAAATGTCCGGCTCTTCGGGTGGCCCCCTGGGACGTCCACGAGTGGGGAGAGCCACCTTAAGTCATTTGTATTACAGAGAATTCTCGCCCGACCGCTGGGTGCCGGAGCGCATGTTTGTCTATCATCCGGCCGATGAGTCCAGGCACAAACCTGCCCGATCTGGAGTGTCGTTTACGAGTTGGGCGCTGACGTACCCGGCTGTGTTGGAAATTTTGGTGCCCTAATCCCGCGAGTTGTACTACCAGACGACCCATAAAACGAAGCACTCCCCTCTGGTGGGACAGAAATGTCGCGGTGATGCCTGGCTCGCTTCCAGTGGCAAAGGGTTTGACCTCGCGAAAATCCCCGCGTAGAAAGTCCCGCTTATCCGGGCCTCAGGGTCGGCCCCAACGCAGGTTCCCCACTCGGGGGACCTCAGTACTCCGCGGCGGACCCTGGACGCGGAACAGGAGTGGAATCATGAAGAAAATCCTCGCCATTTTGCTTGGCCTGATGTTCACCGCCAGCGTTGTTGCCTGCAC